>JADFRV010000036.1 GCA_022561095.1 Chloroflexota bacterium
CGCGAGGCGAAGAAGGCGCCGACGCCGTAGCGACCGGCCTCAGGTAGCGTAAAACCGAGGGCCGCGCACTCTGGCCGGAAGAACTCGTGCGGTATCTGGATCAAGACGCCAGCGCCATCGCCGGTGTTCTCTTCGGAGCCGGTCGCGCCCCGGTGGGCCAGGTGCTCGACGGCGGTTAGCCCCTGGTCGACAAGTTGATGCGTCCGCTGGCCCTTGATGTGCGCGACGAACCCAACGCCACAGCTGTCGTGTTCGTGGCGCGGGTCGTATAGCCCTTGCGCGGGTGGTAGCCCCGCTTGACTCATCTTCTCTTCCTCCGGAACGTCAGTAGTATCGCGAGGGTCACAATTGAGAACGCGGGGCCTCCTCATGTCTCGACCGCCGCATGAAGGTGGCCCGGCGATATCCATGTCAGTCAAAAAGCTCGCTGAGCGGAGCGAGCCCTCGTATAGGCAGCCGCTATGGCATAAATATCTTTGCATCGACTCCAACCGCTGTCAACCTTCAAAATGTCAGGGTACGTTACAGAAATCGAACAACTTAGAGCGCCAGCGGTGACGTGGGCCGGCCAATTGAGGCTTAAAACCTGCACAACCGGTCCTTCTGGCCTCTATCTGGGGGCGGGCGATGGGGGTAGCAGTGTGCGCCTCAGGCGGAAACCCACGGCCCCCTGCTTGGGAAGCCAGGGGCCGCTAGCCGCTCCTCAGGCCCTTCTCCGTATCTGTCGTCCGTCCATCAACGAGACGTAGCAGATGATCGCTAAATAGACTATCGGCGTCAATTTACCGCAATTCGCGCGAAATGGCGTCTAATTCCTGACGCGCGCCCGGCTATAAGGTCCAGACCGCCAGTACTGTCGATGCTTTGAGCAAGGCGCTTGCCTCCACTCGGCCGGACCTCCTAGTTCTCGACCTCCAGGCACAAGGAGCCCCCTGGCGAGAAGTCGTCGAGCTGGCAAGACGAACTGACGACCGGCGGACTCGCCGTCCGCGCCTCCTAGCCGCCCCCGGTGCCCGAGCCGAGTTTGGACGAGACACGGCCGATGATGCCGCTCACCATGTCCTTGGCTTCCGCCTGCTGGCGATGGGCGCTGGCGCCTGTTAGAGCCATGGCCATCTCGGCAAGGGTGTTACCGGCCTTGCTCTGGTCTTTCGCGATGACCACCGGCGTCCCTAACTGGGCGGCGAGGGGGATTTTGGGGTCATACGGGATGGACCAAAACACCTCTAGCCCTAACATCTCCTTCATTTGCGGGGTCAGGTCGCCGCTGGCGTCCTGGGTAGCATTGACCACTAGCTTTATCTTGTCCTGATCGAAGTTCAATGATTGCAGCATGTTGATCGCCATCAGGGTACTCTTGAGGCTGGTCACGTGTGGCGTCGTCACCAGCAGAACAGCGGTCGCCAACTCCAAGGCCCGCATGACTATGTCGTTGAACGTGCCGGGGGTGTCCAGGATCACGTAGTCATACGTCTGAGCCAGAACGGTCACCACCCGCTCGATGTGTCGGGGGTTCACGTCCCGCCAGTCGGTGGGGCGCAAGGGGGCCGCCAGGATCTTGACGCCTGTGGAGTGAACGTACAGGGAGTCCTGGATCAGCTCCTTGGTGACCTCTTCCTCCGGTAACGCCAAGTCGGCGATACTGCGCTCTACCGGGATGTCCAGCAGGATGCCGACATCGCCGAACCGAGGGTCCAGGTCGATAAGGACCACCGACTGTCTCGTCCCGTTGGCGATGGCGGCGGCCAGGTTGGTAGCGATTGTGGTCTTGCCGATTCCACCCTTCGCCCCGAATACGGTGATCACTTTGCCGGCAGTCTCGGGTCCCTCGGCCTCTCCCGACAGGCGCTGGCCACGCCGCTCTTCCTGAGCCAGCACAGTGTGCACTGAGCGCACCAGTTCCTCCCCGCTTACAGGGGTGATCAAGTAGTCCTTGGCCCCCGCCAGCATCGCTCTACGGATATTGCCGAAGTCCTTGATGGAGGAGTATACGACGATGGGCGACTGTGGCAGGAGGTCGGCCAGGGACTCCACCATCCTCACGGCGCGAGAGACAGGCTCCTCCATGGCCACGATCAGGACATCCGGCTTGGACTGCCTGGCCAGGGCAATAGCTGCCTTACCGTAGTCGGTCCGTCCGACGACTTCAATGCTGGACGGCGCCAGCGTCTTCTGAAGCTCAGTCCTGCCAGCTTCATTCGGGTCAACGATGATAACTTTCGGGCCGGTCGCCCCTACGGCCTCCTCGGCCGGAGGAGCAGCGGGCTCCTCCTCCGTTAACACCTCGGTCGGGAGCGCCTCCTCAACCACGGGAGCATCGATCGTGGCTTCAGCATCCGCCTCCGGTGGAGCAGCGGGCTCATCCTCAGTTAACACCTCGGTCGGGAGCGCCTCCTCAGCCTCGGGAGCGTCGATCGTGGCCTCAGCTTCCGCCTCAGGAGGAGCAGCGGTCTCCTCCTCCATTAACACCTCGGTCGGGAGCGCCTCCTCAACCACGGGAGAATCGATCGTGGCTTCAGCATCCGCCTCCGGTGGAGCAGCGGGCTCATCCTCAGTTAACACCTCGGTCGGGAGCGCCTCCTCAGCCTCGGGAGCGTCGATCGTGGCCTCAGCTTCCGCCTCCGGTGGAGCAGCGGGCTCATCCTCAGTTAACACCTCGGTCGGGAGCGCTTCCTCAACCACGGGAGCGTCGATCGTGGCCTCAGCTTCCGCCTCCGGTGGAGCAGCGGGCTCATCCTCAGTTAACACCTCGGTCGGGGGCGTCTCCTCAGCCACGGGAGCGTCGATCGTGGCTTCAGCATCCGCCTCCGGTGGAGCAGCGGCCTCCTCCTCCGTCACGGCCTCGGCCGGGAGCGCTCTGCGAACAGTCGGTGGTGGCGCAGATGGGCTCAGCCGATAGATTCCGGTCTCATCGGTCTCGATAGCGATCGGCATCGCCCAGTAGACCATGACCAGCGATAGGTCCAGCCCTTCTCTGACTTCACCGCGCACTAAGGATTGTGCGGATGCCATATCCACGCATGAGATCAACTCCACAACGCCAGGCCGCGCCGGGTCACGGAGCAGGACGACAGCGTCGTTCGTACGCCTCAGTTCCGCGTCTGACGGCTGTTGAGGCTCCCTCTGTATCGCCCAGAAGGCGAAAATCCCTTGCTTCATTCCTGGTGGGAACCGAGACTGAATGAACTGCGCGGCCGATTCCGCCTCGGCGAAGCTGTGGAGCTGGAATGAGAGTACCGCGCCGGTAGAGATGAGTACTAGGAGGGGAGGGCCACGCTCCTCTGGTGAGAGCGTGCTGTCCTCCAGGGCTTCCTCCAGATCGTCTGGCTTTTTTCGCTGAAGGCGTCCAAGAACGGATCGAATCCCGGTCAGCATCGCTCCAACCATCCTGACGGCAATCTCCTCGGCCCAGCACCAGGGTCTGTCATACTGGGCTCATCGAGAGATCGGGTACCTGCTAGCAAGCGGAGGATCGGACCGTAGGTGCGCCGTGCCAAGCTGCCTTTTGTCACGGGTTCCCCACGCCGATCCTGCGCCCCAGGTCGCTTCATATCGTTCCACATAGTCGTCTACTAGTTGATGAGACGCTAGCGGGGTTTCCATCGTTACCTCCATACCCGCCGGCGCTCCTGTGGGCTCCTGCCTGGCGAGCATGGTTTTCACACATCAGGATGACTTCGCGGGGCCAACAGGCTGTGTCGTGGGGATCGCCAGAGGAGGGCGATTGTCATTACCCGCTGGATCCCATCGGCGAACGGGGCGAAGGCGGGCAGCTATCCTAGAGGATCTGGGACAGGAACAGCTTTGTCCGCTCCTCCTGCGGGTCCTCGAAGAAGTGCTCCGGCGTCCCTTCCTCCACGATGAGCCCCTCATCGAAGAAGAGGAACCGGTCGGCCGCCTCCCGGGCAAAGCCCATCTCGTGCGTAACGACGATCATCGTCATGCCGGATTGCGCCAGCTCTCTCATCACGTCCAGGACCTCTTTGATCATCTCCGGGTCTAGGGCGGAGGTAGGTTCGTCGAACAGCATGATCTTGGGCTGCATCGCCAGGGCGCGGGCGATGGCGACCCGCTGCTGCTGTCCGCCGGAGAGCTGGGCCGGATACTTGTCGATCTGCTCAGGGATACCGACCCGCTCCAGAAGTCGCTCAGCCAGCTCGTTCGCTTCGCTCTTGCGCAGGTGCCGGACGTGCGATAGCGCCAGGGTGACGTTCCTCCTCACCGTGAGGTGGGGGAACAGGTTGAACTGCTGGAACACGATGCCGACCTCCGAGCGGATCTTCTCCAGGTTGCGGAGGTCGTTATTCAGCTCCACGCCATCGATGATTATCTGACCCCCGTCGTGCTCCTCCAGGCGGTTGAGCGTGCGGATGAACGTGGACTTGCCGGAGCCGGAGGGGCCGAAGATGACGACCACCTCGCCCTCCTTGACTGAAGTGGTGATGCCGTGCAGCGCCTGGAAGTCGCCGAACCACTTCGTGACGTCCTTGCAGATGATGATATCGGTGACGCCGATACGGCTATCGCCGTCACCTCGCCCCGTCCTCGCCGTTTCTCCGTCAGACATCGCTCGCCACCATTAGCGCTCGCCTACGCCCAGCGTCCGTTCAAGCTGCTGGCTCGCCCGCGACATTGAGAAGGCCACAACCCAGTATATCAGGGCGACGAACAGCAGTGCCTCCGCCTGCTTGCCGATGAAGTCGGGCTGGGCTGTCACCTGCTGCGCCGCCTTCAGCAGCTCCGTCAACCCGACGATGACGACCAGCGACGTGTCCTTGAACAGGGCGATGAACTGCCCGACAAGCGCCGGGATCACGGCTCGTAGGGCCTGCGGCACGACGATGAAGGCGAGGATACGGGCAGTGCCAAGGCCCAGCGCCTGCGCCGCTTCCATCTGGCCTCTGGGCACTGACTGCAGGCCGCCACGGATTATCTCAGCCAGGTAGGCGGAGGAGAATATCGTGATGGCAGCCATGGCCCGGAGCACGTCGTCAAGCTCGACCCCTGGGATCGTGATCGGGAGGTCAGTTCCCAGAAAGGAGTCCCGCTCGGTACCGACCATGAGCGGCAGGATGAACTTCGCCATGAACAGAAGGGTGATCAGCGGCACGCCGCGGATCAGCTCGATGTAGCCCACGCAGAACAGGCGGATCACGGGAAAGGTGCTGGCCCTGCCCAGAGCGAGGAGCAAGGCGAGTGGAAAGGAGGCGACGATCCCAACGATGGCGAGCATCATCGTCAGGAGGAGGCCGCCCCAGTCCAGGGTGTCCACGTCATCTCCGGCGGTGAGCAGGAAGATCGTGAATGGGAAGGTGAGAAGCCAGCCTCCGACGGCGAGGTTGCGGGCCAGGGCTAGGTACCGGCTGGCTGCCAGCAGGCGTCCCAACACGTAGCCCCCAATGAACAGCCCGATCGTCCCAGCCGTGAGGAGCGCGACGTCGCCCTCCGCCATGAAGAGGAAGATCAACACAACGCCTATCACGAACATCGCCGCCAGCCGGCGCCCAATGCTGCTCCACAGCCCCCAGCTCAGCCCGGCCAGTCCGCTCAGCGGCAGCAGGATCACCCACAGCCTCCACGTCTCGTCCGCGGGGAAGCGGCCGATGAAGAATAGCTTGCGGTTGGTTGTGATGACCTCCCACTCTGCCGAGGCGAATACGAAGCGCAGGACCGCGAAAAGTATCATCCCAATGATCAGCGCGGTGATGACGGTCAGGGCCGCGTTGGCGAAACTGCCGAATAGGTTTTCGCGAGCCCAGCGCCGGGCGATCAGGAGGGTAAGCGGCGGAGGCTTGGGGGCGCGCGAGATCAGCGCCATGGCTACCGGCTCCCCCACTTGAGGCGGCTGTTCAGCGTGTTCATTACTAGCGAGATGATCAGGCTCATGGCCAGGTAGGTCACCATGACCAGGGCGATGATCGGGACCGCCTGGCCAGTCTGGTTGATGGAAACTCGGCTGACCTGGAACAGGTCCGGGAACGCAACGAACACCGCCAGGCTCGAGTTCTTAGTCAGGTTGAGGTACTGGTTGGTCAGCGGCGGGATCATGATCCGCATCGCCTGCGGCATGATCACGAAGCGGAGCCGCTGGAAGGTGTTGAGGCCCAGGGCAGCGGCGGCCTCAGTCTGGCCCTTGGGGATGGCCATGATGCTCCCCCGTACGATCTCGGCGATGAACGTACCGGTGTACACGACGAGGCCGATCAGGAGGGCAATGAATTCAGGGCTGATCTGGGCCCCGCCGGAGTAGACTACCTCGCCCATCACCGGGCGATCGAAATCGAGCGGCGCCCCGGTCGCGAAGAAAGCCGCGATGGCGATCAAGGCGAGGGCACCAAAAGCCCACCACCACGGATAACTCGGCTTCCCGGTCTGGTCCTGGCGCCGGGAGCGAAGGGCCCGGACGGCGGCGGCCACGCCAAGACCGGCGAGCAGGACGAGAAGCCAGAGCCCGAATCCTGCCTTAGGGTCGGCCCAGGGGAGCGCGATCGCTCGGTTGGAGACAAAAGCCACACCGAAGAAATCGATGCTGTCCGCAAACTTGGGCAGCTTCAGGACCACCGCCGTGTACCAGAAGATGAGCTGCACAAGCAGGGGGACGTTGCGGAAAGTCTCCACGTAGACCGTCGCCACCCGTGACACCAGCCAGTTGCGCGACAGCCGGGCCACACCCGCCACGACTCCCACCACCGTGGCCAGGAAGATGCCGATGACCGCCACCCAGACCGTATTGAGAAGCCCGGCCGTATAGGCCTTCCTGTAGCTGTCGTTGCGGTCGAAGTCGAAGCCGAAGGCGGTCTCCTTGATGTTGAAGCCGGCTCGCTGCTTCAGGAAATCCTGGCTGACATCGACGAAAGGGAACCCGTCTTTCAGCTTGACGAAGGGGAAAAGCTCAAGGTCGATCTGGCCCAGTGCGGAGGACAGGTTGTCGAGGAGCGCGTAGCCGATGGCGATGACCAGGACGGCGAACGCCGCCTGCCAGGCGAAGCGCTGGACCCTGACGTTTCGCCACAGGGCCAGCACGGCGCCGATCCGCCGCGCGGGGGCTTGGTAGCCGAGGGCCATAGGTGTGCTTCAGGGAAGATGGAAAGGCCCAGCCCCGGCCGGGCTGGGCCTTTCCGCTACTTCATCCTAACGTCCCTAGCGCCAGGGTGGGGCGTAAATCAGGCCGCCGTCGGTGAAGGAAGCGTTCAGCGTTCCCTCCCGTGGTATGCCGATGGGGGTGATATTGTCCTCGTAGACTTCACCGTAGTTGCCCACCTGGCTGATGACGTCCTGCATGAAGTCGGGGTCGATGCCCAGGCCGGGCTCAAAGATCTCACCGCCCTCGAAGGGCACTCCCAGCAAGCGGGCAGTCTCGGCGCCATCGGGGTCGTCAATGAAGCCCTGGAGGTTATCGCTGGTGATGCCTTTCTCGTCGGCGATGATCATACCGATGGTGACCCAGTTGACGATGTCGAACCACTGGCTGTCGTTGTCGATGGTCAGCGGCCCCAGCGGCTCCTTGGAGAACGTCTCTTCCAGGATCACCAGGGAATCGGGACCGCCGGCGTCCTCGGGGAAGGCGGAGCGGCGGCTCGCCAGCTGCGACTTGTCCGAGGTCCAGCCGCTGCAGCTCTCCTCGATGAACGCCGCCTGCAGCGTCTCGTTCTCCTCGAAGCCCACGGGCTCACTGTTCGGCAGGCGGTCGGCCAGGTTCAGCTCGGTAGTGGTGCCCTGGAGGACGCATATGCGCGCATCCGCCAGTTCGTCGATCGTGTCGAAGCCGTCGGCGGCGCGGACCATCATCCCCTGGCCGTCGTAGAACGTCGTTACGGCGTAGCTCAGGCCGGTTGCCGCGTCACGAGTGATCGTCCAGGTGGTGTTCCTGATAAGGACGTCGATCTCGCCGGTCTGCAGCGCGGTCAGCCTCGCTTCCGCCGTCAACGGGACGAACTGGACTAACTCCGAGTCGCCTAGGACGGCGGCGGCGATGGCGCGGCAGAAGTCGGTGTCGAAGCCGGAGTTGGTGCCGTCGGGCTCAACGAACCCAAAGCCGGGTACACCGTCGTTGACGCCGCAGATCAGCTCCCCCCTGCCCTGCACATCATCCAGGATCTGGCTGTGGCTGCCGGCGGTCGGCTCGTCGTCCGCCGGTGCGGTGGGCGACGCCTCGTCGTCCCCGTCACCGTTACCGTTACAGGCGATGGCGAGTACCGCAAGGGCCGCGATGCCTATGAATAGAACCCACAGGATAGACCTTCGTTTCATCAATGCCTCCCTTCGCGACTAATGGATGGGACACTACGAATATGGCAATGGTGCGCCATAGAAGGAGCAATGTCAATGTCACAGGGGCGGGAAGCTCAGGCCGTTCGACCGCGTCTTCGTCCAGGGCGACGTGATCGGCCGCCACGCGTTCGTCGAGAACGGTTGCCTCACCGGGATCATCGACTGGAGCGATGCGTAGTAAGCGTCGAAGAGCGGGATTGTCGTTATTCGGCGACCATTCAGCGAATCTCAACCCACGATGATCAGCCCTATCCCGACGCCGACTCCGAAGCCGAATCGTACAGGCGAGGGAAGGTGCGGGGCGCGCCTAGTTACGATGGCAGGCCGCTAATTGTTGATCGTCGGGTCGGGCAGCGCGTAGTCCAGGACCACCTGGCCGCTGGCTGCTCCAGGCTTCACGGTTAGGGGCAGCGCTATGTCCACGTTCTCGATTAGGCAGATCGCTTCTTCGCCTTTCCGGCAGTAGTAGACCTGCCCCCGAGCCGTCAGGATAGCGTCGCCGTCGTTCACGGACACCGAGACGAGAAGCTCGACGAACGGATCGTCTGTCGCCCAGCCGATGGTGTCTTTTCCAAGCTCGAGAACAGGCGCGTTGGAACTGGTCAGCTTTAGCTCGGATGGCGCCAGGCTATTGAGGTAGAAGTGCTCTGGCGCCGCCAATCGGATTCTTAGTGTCGAGGTGTCCGGAGAGACCGTCTGCCCAGGGAGCGACACCTTCAGCGTTTTCCCTTCGACGCCGCGGGACGCCACCGCTAGGTTGCTCAGTTCAAGAGTCGATACGGCGTTCGTTCTCAGATTCATCAACCGGATAACCTGGTTGTTCCTGTCTGCGATATACAGTATCCCGTTCGCCACGCTCAGACCGCTGGGTTCGCTCAGCAACGACTCGACGCCGGGGCCATCGTCGAAGCCGGCCCGCGTGCCGCCTGCCACTACAACCACCTCGCGGCTCGCCGGGTCCACGGTCCGCAACTTGTGGTTGTACGTGTCCGCCACGTACAGCGTGCCGTTGGCATAGACGATTCCTTGCGGGTGCTCCAGACGCGCGGCCGCGCCCGCGCCATCGGCGTCACCAAAGTCGAAGAGGCCCGTGCCCACGAGGGTCTCCACATCACCCTCGCCGTCGATCGACAGCCTCCGCACGGAGCTTGACTCCGGGTCCACCCAGTACAGGGTGCTTCCGTCCGTCGTCAGCCCGCTCGGCTGGGCCAGCGTCGCCTGGTAACGGGGCCCATCCTCTATCCCCTCGCCGCCACTGCCAGCGAACACTGAGACTGTGTTAGCTTCGGTGTCTATCGTCCAGATCTGGTGCGTGCCGGCCATGGCGATATAGAGCGTCCCATCATGCAACAAGAGGCCCCAAGGCGACGCGAGATCAGTCTCTACGGCAGGTGCGCCGTCCTGGGGCAAAGTTAAAGCTCTCAACCCCGTGCCGGCGATAGTCGTGACCAGGCCGGTCCTCAGGTCCGCCGCTCGGATGGCGTGGTTCCGCGTATCAGCGATGTACAGCGTATCTCCGTCCGCGGAAAGGACCAGTCCCTGGGGCTGCAGCAAGGTCGCTTCCTCGAACGTGCCATCATCAAGCCCTTCCTGGCCCGAACCGATAACGCCCCGCAGCTCGCCGTTGAGCCCCGCGATCAGGACCCGGTTGTGCCCGGAGTCTGCGATGAAGAGACGGTCGCCGGCCTCGTCTGCGAGCACGGCTGCCGGGTAGGAGAGGAACGCCGACGTGACCGCGGCGGCCTCCAGGTCAATCGCTATCGGCGAGCGGTCGATCTCTCCCCTGGCGTCGAACTCCTCGACTAGCGCCGCGACGGCGGGCTGGAATACCGGGTAGATCCCCTCTCCTGAGCGCCCTCCTACCACGTTCCCCGCCGGGTCGATGAGGACCAGCGTTGGCCAGGCGTTCACGCCGTATGTGGACCAGATGACGAAATCGGGATCGTTCACCACAGCGTGCCGCAGGCCGAAACGAAGGATCGATTGCCGGACGCTCGCATCCTCTTGCTCACGATCGTACTTTCCCGAATGAACGCCGATGATTACCAGCTCGTCGGCGAACTCCTCCTCAAGCCGCATCAGGTCGGGGATTATATGCTGACAGTTGATGCAGCCCGAGGTCCAGAAATCGAGCAGCACTACCTTACCCCGCAGGTCTGATAGCGACAGCGGCTCGCTAACGTTGAACCAGGTATGGCCGCCGGGGAACTCCGGCGCCGGGATCATGCCTGCGAGGGATGGATCATCCCCACTGGCCCTCTCGTCGGCAGATGATGTCGTTAGCAACGACCCCTCTGGTTCGTTTGTCGCGTCGTCTCCCCCGCTACACGCTGCCACGATCAGCGCCACTATGGCGAAAACGCCGAGCCATATCGGTGTCCTGGCACGAATTCGCACTAATATCCCCGCCCCATCAGCTCCTGCCTGATTTAGATTGTTCTCGCAACTCTTCATCCGTGACCCAATGCCTATACGCAAGCGGCTGGTTTACTAGGTAGTACGATCCTCAGCGTCGTTTGGGCCCACAAAGATATCGGGTCGGTGGATTTCGAGGCCCATAGGGTTATTGTACCGGGTGCGATGGCGCAAGACTTAAATCTCCATTCCTGGGTGGCGATACTTTGCGCTTGAACACACCCACCAGGGGGCGTAGAATGGGCTGCTACCAGCCCGCTCATCCATGAGCGCACCATGTTCGTAGCAACTACTGGCAATCGCAGAGCCCAGTGGTGTTAGAAGGGAAGAACGGAGGCCGCCCATGGTGACTAATCCCGTGCGCCTCACAGAGCTGGCGGCCCGCGCTGGATGCGCCGCCAAGACCGGGGCGGAAGACCTGTCCAAAGTCGTTGAGTACCTGGCCGGTCTGCAGAACGGCCAGCCGCTCGGCCTCTTGGTTGGCCTGGCGGCGCCGGACGATGCCACCGTCTACAAGCTTAGCGACGAGCAGGCCGTGGTGCTCACGGTGGACTTCTTCGCCCCCCTGGTAGACGATCCCTACCAGTATGGCGCCCTGGCCGCGGCGAACGCCATGAGCGACATCTACGCGATGGGAGCGGAGGTCACCCTCGCTCTGAACATCGCCGCCTTCCCGGACGATATGGGACCGGACGTGGTGGCCGAGATCCTGCGCGGCGGCGCGGACAAGGTGGCGGAGGCCGGGGCGGTGATCGCCGGCGGGCACACGATCATAGACTCCGAGCCCAAGTACGGGCTCTGCGTGATGGGCTTGATCCATCCGGAGCAGATATACACCAAGGCAGGCACACGCCCGGGTGATCTGCTCTACCTCAGCAAGCCGCTGGGCACGGGCATCGTAACGACGGCCGCCAAGTTCGAAGAGGCGGAGCCGGAACACCTCGAGGCCGCGGTCGGCAGCATGACGCTGCTCAACCGCTGCGCCTCGCACGTCGTGCGGGAGGTGGAGGCGCACGCCATGACCGATGTCACCGGGTTCGGGATCCTGGGGCACGGCTACGAGATGGCGGCAGCGGGCGGCGTTGAGGTACGGTTCTCCGCTGCCGCGATCCCCGCCCTGCCGGGGGCGCTCGAGTACGCGTACCGAGGTATCATAACCGGAGGAGCCGCACGCAATCGTAAGTACCTCCAGGGCAAGGTCAGCATCTCGCAGGAGGTAACAGAGGAGATTGCGCACCTGCTCTACGACCCCCAGACCTCAGGCGGGCTACTGTTCGCGGTGCCGGAGGAGAGGGCCGCCGCGGTGGAGAGCGGCTTCGCCAGAGAGGGGCTCCCGATCTGGCGCGTAGGCGAGGTCGCTGAAGGCCAGGGCGTGACGGTCGTTCCCTGATACGATGTCGACCGCGAAGCCGGAGTTCGGCATGATCCATGGGCGCTTCCAGCCGTTTCACAACGGGCACCTTGAGTACCTGAAGGCGGCGGTAGAGCGCTGCGAGAACCTGGTCATCGGCATTACGAACGCCGACCCGACCCAGATATCCGAAGAGGCGACCAGCGAGCACCGCCACCTGCCGGAGTCCAATCCTTTCACCTTCTTCCAGCGCTCAGTCATGATCCGCGAGCTGCTCATCGAGGAGGGTATTCCGCTGGAGCGCTCCCTGATCATCCCGTTCCCGGTACACTCCCCGGATAGGTGGCGGTACTACCTGCCGCCGAACGTGGTCCATTACTTGAGGGTGTTCTCCCCCTGGGAGCAGGCGAAGGTGGAGCGGTTGCGCCAGCAGGGCTACGCTGTAGAGGTGCTGCACCCGGGGGTGTCCAAGGATGTAGAGGCGACGGAGGTGCGGCGGCGGATGGCGAGCGGGGAGGATTGGGAGGAGCTGGTGCCACCGTCCATCGCCGGGGTCATCCGGCGGATCCAGCAGGGGCGCTAGCCTGTCGTGCGGATTCTGCTGGTCATCTTCGACGGTCTGGCGGACCGGCCGGCCCCGGAACTGGACGGCAAGACTCCCCTGGAGGCGGCTCGCACCCCGAACCTGGACCGGCTCGTGGCGCAGGGCATCAACGGACTGTTCCATCCCAAGGGCCCAGGCTATCCGCTCGGCAGCCCGCTGGCGCTGCACCTGATGTTCGGCTACCCGGAGGAGGAGTTCCCGGACCGGGGCCCGCTGCTTGCTGCCGCGCGAGGGCTTGAGATACCCGACGGGGCGGTCGTGCTGGCGGCGCGGTTCGCCTCCGTTGTGCGGGAGGAGGAAGGTCGCCTGCGGCTGGTGGAGCGCTTCATCCAAGGACGCGAGGAGGCGTGCGAGAGGCTGGCGGAGACGATCGCGGGGCTGGAGGTGGATGGGCTCAGCTTCCGGTATTCCTACAGCGGACGGGGCGACGGCATTCTGTTCATAGAGGGCGGCGCCTCCTGCCAGGTGACGGATACCGATCCCCTGGGTCTGGACCTGCCCGTCCTGCGGGCGAGGCCGCGCGCTGAGGCCGAGGATCCCGCCCTGGCGCAGCGGACGGCGGACGCGCTCAACCGCTATCTGACTTGGGCGCACGTTCAACTCGGCTCGCAGCCGATGTCCGGGGGAGAAGATGCGCCACCGATCAACTGCCTGATCACGAAATGGGCCGGCCCTAAACCGTCATACGAGCCGTTCGCCGAGCGCTGGGGCATGCGCGCCGCCAGCCTCCCCGACGAAGAGGTCGTGTCCGGCCTGATGATCGAGATAGGGTTTCGCCTGGAGCAGATCGTGGAAGAGGACCCCGAGGGCGACCTGCGGCGCCGCCTAGGGCGCGCCCGCGAGCTTCTCTCGGAGGGCTTCGAGTTCGTTCACCTGCACTCCAAGTATCCGGACCCGATGTCGCACGACAACGAGCCGCTGCGCGTGCGGGAGGCGATAGAGGCGCTGGACAGGGGGATGGGGTACTACTGGCAGGAGATCGCCGGCGATCCCGACCTCATCACCGTGATCACGACGGACCACACCACCCCCTCTGTGTGGGCGCGTCACCCACGGGGAGAGTTCTCCGACCAGCACGGAGGCGAGAGCGTGCCCATCGCCATCCGCGGCGGGAGCGTACTTGTGGACTCCGTGGCGGAGTTCGGTGAGAGGGCGGCGGCGAGCGGCGGGCTAGGCCACATCCGCGGCGAGGACTTCATGCCCATCCTCCTGAACGCAGCAGAACGTACCAACATGTACGAGATGCGACCGACGCCAAAACGCCGTCTCTACCGCCCGAGTCACGATCAGGTCGAGCCTCTTCTGGTCACAGACTAAACTGTGGCGCTGGCAAGCTAGGACGGGCATGCCAGAACTTTCTTGAGGCGGTCGCAGCCCGCCTTCGTGGTAGGGATTAGGTATCGGCACGAGTACTTTACCCACCCCTGAACTCCAGACGATACTCAAGCACTTGCCTCGTGCCCGTGTCCCGCAGCAGCGACAGGTTATCGATCGGCATCTCCCAGGCCAGATCGCGATCGAGCAGAAACCGCACTAGCTCCGACGATATGTCCCTTTCCAGGTCCGGCGTCAGCGCCACCGCCGCGATCCACACCTCCGGTGAATAGCGTTCGAAGATCTCGGTAGCGATCGCCGACAGCTCCGGCCACAGCGCCTCGTGCAGCTCTGTCAGCGTCCTCGTTCGTACGAGCGGTAGGAAGAATATCGGCACGTCTTCTGCCCGTATCGCGCCCAGGATCATCGATCTGGCCGTGAATGGCGCCGTCTCCGCCGCCCGACGTCCTAGCATCTGCTCCAGTCGCTCCAGATCGTACCGCTCCGCAGAATGATACGTGAAGTGCGGAATGTGCGTCTCCCGCAGCTTGAGCCCGAACTCCCGCTCGAGCTCTTCCCAGAGCCTCAGTACTTCGGCCTGGTGCTCCCCGTCGAGCAACGAGACGACCCCGTAGCAAACGGCTTCTTTCTCAGTCACGTCAGATGTGCCTCACAGGCTCCACTCCGCTCCGCGATCCCGGATCCGGTGCGGCCCGGGCTACTTATAGCGCGGCGCGCATACTTTCGATGTGGCCGACCGCGTGACCTATCAGTATGCGCTGGATGAACTGCTCGGTGGTCAAGGGTGGTGCGCTGGCGAATACGGTGGCTGACCGACTGAGCTGTTCATCGCTCAACCCGCGCACGAGGCTCACGGCTGACGGCACATCGCGCCGGAGCAAATCGAGCGTCTCCTCTTTTGTGCTGTCCCCATGCTGCCGCGCGTGCTGCTCGTTGCGCTTGTCCACCTGCTCGCTGGTGAACAGAGGGAACGGCTGACCCAATGCGATCAACCTGACCCCGCCCGCGATCTGTGAGGTGCCCGCCGCTATGTGGTGCGCCGTTACGGCTACTGACCACCCCTCATCCTTGCAACTCAACCGCCACTGATCGTCTGAGAATTCATCAATCTCAGCCATCAGCTCGTTACTTAGCCGTTCGAACTGCGCCGCAAGCGCCTCTGCTCGCTCGCTCATATCCGTCCCATCCTCCTACTAGGTCTCGGACTCGTGGAAAGTAAGCCGGCTGGTGGGCAAGTATAAGCTCATCGGCGGGGGCTTTCAAGAACGGGGGAGTTCGGGAATGCGCCGCATCAAATCCCGCCATTCCTCGGGGGAGACCGCACTGGACAGCGATTGGACCAGACTATCGAAACGTTCCTGGGGAAAAATCTGCATCCCCAGGCGCAAGAACCCTTCTCTGTCGGTGACCGAACCCTTGGGCAGTTACGTTGTTACTCATGGTCGTTCTCCTCCTACCCGTGACTGGCGCACGCGCGGTCCTACGACAGCAGGCTCAGGCTACCCGCGGGCGGATACGAAGAAGCTTGAGGGCGAAGGCGGTGGCCGCCATGGGGGGCGCCACACGCCACATGTCGCGCCAGGCACCGCCCCCCGCTCGGTCGAGAACAGGTGCCATGTAACGAAATTGGCGGAGTATGGGCCGAACCACGCCACCGCTCTGCGAGCGACTCGGGGACTCGCCAGCCGCGATAGCATCCAGCGCCGCAGCCAGCGCCTTCGTGTCGTTGGCCCACTGCGCGCGGAAGAGGATCGTCCCGTCCTTGCCCAGAACGTAAGCCGAGTTGGGCTTCGGGCTCAGGGCACGGTGGAGAGTGCCGTCGATGTCGTCCACCGCCACTTCGAACTCGAAGCCGTGGAGGTCGCGTAGCTGCTCCGCATGTGCCGTCTTCTCGTCGAGCGTTTTGGGCTGCGGCACTGCCTTCCCGGGGTGCGCTTCACGGACGTTTACCATCACGAAGCGCACGCGGTCGCCAAAGCGGGCATGCAGTTGGT
>JADFRV010000037.1 GCA_022561095.1 Chloroflexota bacterium
ACTCGTAGCCGTGGTCCTCCAGGTCGTCTCGGAGGAGTTGGGCGTTGATCAGGTTGCCGTTATGTCCCAGCGCCAGCGGTCCGTGCTCACCCTCCACGTACACCGGCTGGGCGTTCTCTTCACGCGTAGAGCCGGTGGTAGAGTAACGGGTATGGCCGATGGCGACGAATCCGGGGAGGAAGGGCAGGTCGTTCTCGTCGAACACCTGCGATACCAGCCCCATGCCGGTGCGCAGGTGGATGCCGCGTCCGTCGCCTGTAGCGATGCCCGCGCTCTCCTGGCCGCGATGCTGAAGGGCGTAGATGCCGTAGAAGGTGATTCGTGCAACGTCTTCGTCCGGCGCAAACACGCCGAACACGCCGCACTTCTCTCGCCAGTTAGGATGCACGAAATTCCCTGTCCAGCGGAAGACAGGTCAAAGTGAGCTCCAAACAGTAATGCGTCTGCACCGAAAAGCTGATCGGCTTCGTCTCTGTCCAGCGAACGAATTGTAGCACGGGGAACAAGCGCGGGCAAGAGGGGATCCCCGCCCTGGGAACCTTTGCTTGCCCAGATCCGTCATACAGAATGAGCAGCGATGAAGACGTTCACCATCTTCCTTCTCTTGGCCGCCGTAGCTGCTCTCTGGCTGGCCTGCCGAGGCCAGCAGGCTCCGCCCCTCGCCTCCGGTATCGAAGGCCAGGTGCTAATCGGGCCCACCTGCCCCGTGCTGCGGGAGGGCACTCCCTGCCGCGACCAGCCTTATCAGGCCACTATCGCCGTGTGGAACGCCGAACGCACGGAGAAGGTGCGCACCTTCACCACCGACGAGGACGGCCGCTTCCGCCTCCCCCTAACCCCCGGCGAGTACTACATCGACCCCCAGCCGCCAAACCAGGCGCGCCGCCCACGCCCATCACCCAGACCGTCACCGTCACGCCGGACCGGTTCGTCCAGATCACCATCGAATACGACAGCGGCATCCGCTAGCTCCGCCAACCCCATCTCAAACCCACTCCCAGTACTTGAATATGCGGCTATAGTATTTGAATATGCGCCTAAAGTATTCCGGTTCCTTGTCGCAGATAGCACCATAATGGTCATGATAGTAACAAGCACCGATGCCAGCCAGAAGGATCAGCGCGACGCCCGCCGGGACGACCGCCGCCCAGCGCACCCAATCCGCTTCAAAGTGGACCCATACGAATCCGGCCGTCACTGCGACGAGTCCGGTCAAGAAGTAAGTGATGAGGAAGGGACGCTGGTACGACGGCATAACTTGATACTGCCATCGAATCCGCCCGCGCGCCTTAGCGTCACTAAAGTCACTAAAGTCAAGCTCTTGTTCCCGCCAGTTCTTTAGTTCCAGCCAGTTTAGGCAATGAACTATGCAAGCAACGAAAGCCACTCCGGCCGTTGCGAAAAACCAGACACCAGGACGATCAGGTGTGACGACCATTAAGAATTCGCCGGCAGCTAGAGCTGCCAAAAACAGCACATGTTGAGGCGGCATAGGCCAGCGGAATAAGAGAATCTGCATCAAGTACAGGTACGTCACTACGGCTATCACAAGAAACGTGATGAATATGTATGTTAGATTTAGCCACCTTTCTGCAGCGCCCAAGGTTTCTCCATCCGGCGGTACAATAGTCTCGCGCAAAGAACCGTCAGCCAGTACACCGAGCGCCACTCCCTGCAAAATACCGATCAGAACCAGCTGCGCTTCAGTCATATAGCGCTGGGCTTCATTGGGACTCTTGTAGAACCGCTCAACGGGTACAGGACGACCCTTATCGGTAGACTCAGTGTTCTCGGCTGCGGCCATAGCGAAACCCCCCTCGCTGGCTTTGACGCTGAACGTCTGTCTAATTCTATTGGCCGCTATATGATACGCAGAAAATAACCACTGTCAAGCTAGAAATGTGCTGCCGCGCAGCGGCTCAGCATGTCTCCTTATCCGCTCTCCGCCCTTCCGGCCCTGCCGTTGAACTCGATGAACTTGCGGGGCCGCAGCCTGATCGTCACGGAGTCCTCGCCGGAAACGCGGGCGATGTAGCCCCTACCGAGCTCCTCGCCCAGGTAGCGCACCGCCATCTTCAGACGATCTTCGTCCGCCAGACGGGGCCCGATCTCCGCCCTGCCCTGCGCCATCACCGCGTAGTACGGCAGGCTCCGCCGGTCGACGACGAGAGTTATCTCCGGCTGCGCCTCCACGTTCCGGTGCTTCTGAGAGCCGCGGCCGGTGCTCATGATGAACACACCGTCCTCGTACAGGTACCAGATCGGCGCCGCATGGGCCCGCCCGCCCCCGCCGACGGTCGCCAGCACCGCTACGTTCGCCTCCTTCAGAAACTCCTCGCGCTCCTGCTCGCTCATCGGCTCTCTAACCTCCCGTTAGCCCTGCCTGCCGGCAGGCAGGTTGCGATGCTCCCGGCTCACGCCCTCTGCGACCCCTCAGCCGGCTCGCCGGCCCGCTGCTCGGCCGGCTCCGCTGCCGGAGCCTCGGCGCTCCCCTCAATCTCTGCCGTGATCACGACATCCTTGCCCACCAGCTCCGCCACCGCCTCCGCGGCGTCCAGGGCGCGGTCGAACCCCTCATCTATCAGGTCCGGCGTGTTCGCCGCCAGCACCTGACCGATGGACAACTCCTTGCCGCTGGTCTTAACCAGCACCACATCCCAGGCTCGCAGATCAAACGGCGGCGGCGGGCCCTTCCCTTCCACCTCGCCCAGCTGCAGGTCACACACCTCCAACCGCTCGATCTTCCAGAACGGAACCAGCTCCACCGTCCCGATCCCCAACCCCAGGACGCCCTGCTGGAAAGCGACCGACTGCTTTCTGGCGTCGATGACCACATGAGCACCGATCAGCGAGTAGACGAGCCCCATGCCGGAGAGCGGCCCCAGTATAAGGCTCGGAACCAGCATCGCCGCCAGCGCCACGGCTGAGAGCTGGCTGGCGAACAGCGCCACCGACACAAACAGCGACAGGCTGATCGCCAGGCCGAGGAACGGCCCGATGATGGCGCCGCGCTCGGGCCGAACGTCGATCCGGCCCTCGCGCACGACGCAGACGCGCCGGTCCAGGGGGATGCGTCTGGTTGCGGTAGACATGATTGCGCATCCATTGTAAGACCGCTTTTGGACGGCCGTCCAACGGGTTTGACGACGGAACGGGGCGGGCCTACAATTACGTTCGAGGTACCCCACGATGCGCAAAGACTTAGTAGATATCCTCGCCTGCCCGGTCTGCAAGAGCCCCCTGGAACTAACCGTCGAGGAGGAGGCTGGAGAAGAAGTGGTCAGCGGTAAGCTCACCTGCAACCAGTGCTCCGAGGACTACCCAATCGAGGACCGCATCCCCAACCTGCTGCCGCCGGAGATGCGAACCGCCTGATGGAAGGCTCCCAGCGCCTGGGCGCCATCATCATGCTCGCCGCCATGTTCGAGATGGTGGTCTTCCTGTGGGCCGTTTCTCGCCGCAGCTACCTTGCGGTGGCGCTGCCGGTGACCCTCGTCCTCGGTTCCCTTAACGCCCTCGCTTTCTGGATCGGCTGGACGATGTTCACCGCCGTCGAGGAAGAGGAGGAGCTGGAGGCCACCCTGGAACAGGTCGCAGAGACCTAGAGCCTCCGCTTCTCCGCCGCCATCCCCTCCAGACCAGCCCATCCCGCCTCAGCGATGCGCCGAACGCCCTCAGTACCCGCCGCCGCCAGCAGTTCGGCGATCGTCTTCGCCTCCACGGGGTGACGCACGTCAGCCGCGATCTCCGCCAGAGGCGCCAGCACGAACGGCCGCTCCGCCAGGCGCGGATGCGGGATCTTTAACCCCTCCTCGCCCACGATGCGGTCCCCGTACAGCAGGACGTCCAGGTCTATCGGCCGCGGCGCCCATCGCTCCTCACCCGGCCGCCGGCCCAGCTCGTGCTCCAACCCTTGCAGAAAGCGGAGCAGCGGCCTCGGCTCAAGCGCCGTCTCCCAGCTACAGGCGGCGTTATAGAACGGCGGCTGCGCTGGGCCGCCCACAGGCTCCGTCTCGTACAGCGACGATACCGCCTCCACCCGTCCCATGCGCCACAGCCCGCGCAGGGCCGCCCGCAGGTTCGCCTCCCTGTTCCCCAGGTTGGAGCCGAGCCCCAGGTACACGATCGCCATCACTCACTCCGGCTCAGGATCACGAACGTCATCCTCCCCTTGGCGATAAGCTCGCCGTCGGGCCGAGCGTCGGCCGACCTGCCGGCCCGGTGCGCTTCCGCCTCCCCGAACGCCACCCGCTTTCCCAGCCGCAGCACCCGCCCCTCCACCACGATCTTATCGCCTGGCCGCGCGCCCAAAAGAAAGCTGGCGTTCATCTCCACCGTCGCGTGAGGAGCCGCGTACATCACCTCAATCCCGCGCAGTGAGGCGATGGCCCCGCCCAACACCTCATCCATAAGCGTAGTGATAACACCGCCGTGCATCACCCCGTTCGGATTGGTGTGATGCCGCTCCAGCACCAGCGACATCCGCACGTACCCCTCGCTCCACTCCTCCACCTGCCCACCGATTAGCTCCACGAACGGGCTCGACTTTCGCTCCTCGGCAGCGCCACCCTCCGCCGCCATCACTCGCTCCGGCTCTGGATGGCGAACGTCAGCCTCCCCTTAGCGATCAGCTCATCGCCCCTACGGGCCTCCGCCTCCCCGAAAGCGATGCTCTTGCCCAACCGCAGTACCCGCCCCTCCACCACGATCTTGTCGCCGGGCCGGGCGCCGGCCAGGAAGCTCGCGTTCATCTCCACCGTCGCGTGAGGGCTGCGGCCCGCCTCCGGGCCGCGCAGGCTGCCTAAAGCGGCGCCCAGGGCGGAGTCCATCATCGTCGTTATCACCCCGCCGTGCATCACACCGTTAGGATTCGTGTGACGCGGCTCCAGAACCAGGGAGAGGCGGGCGTAGCCCTCCCGCAGCTCCTCCATCTCCGCGCCGATGTGGGCGCTGAACGGGCTCCGGCGCCGCTCGTCCGTCACGCCTTCGCCTCCTCCGGCTTCGTCCAGCCGCGCACCACGGCGTCCGCCATCCGCGCCACCCTCGTCATCTCCTTGACGTCGTGCACACGGACGATATCCGCACCGTTGGCGATGGCGAGCGCCACCGTGGCCGCCGTCCCCTCCAACCGCTCCTCCACCGGCAGGCCCAGGACGGCGCCAATCGTGGACTTGCGGGAGGTCCCCACCAGTAGCGGCCGCCTCAGGGCGCGAAGCTCGCCCAAGCGCCGCAGCATCTCCAGCGCTTGCTCCTCCGTCCAACCGAAGTTGAAGCCGGGGTCGACGATCACCCGCTCGTCCGGCAACCCCTGCTCGCGGGCGATGCGCAGGCTCTCCACCAGGCCGGCGGTGACGTCCCCGATAACGTCGTGGAATTCGCGCTCGCGCTGGTTGTGCATCGCCACCGCGGGCACCCCGAACTCCGCCGCCGCCGCCGCCGTCTCCGGCTCGCGCCGAAAGCCGTGGACATCGTTCACCAGGTGCGCGCCCGCCGCCAGCGCCGCGCGGGCGACCTCCGCCTTGTAGGTGTCGATACTCAGCGGGATGTCCACCTCCCGCACCAGCTTCTCGATGACCGGCACCGTACGCCGTATCTCCTCCTCGATCGATATCGGCTCGAACCCCGGGCGGGTAGACTCACCGCCCACGTCGATGATGTCGGCGCCGTCGCGGCGCATGCGGACGGCCTGGTCCACCGCCGCCGCCACGTCGTAGGCCACCCCGTCGCCGGAGAAGGAGTCCGGCGTCACGTTCACGATGCCCATGATGTACGTACGGCCGCCCCAGACGAACTCCCGTCCGCCGATCGTCATTGGTTGTGGGCGTGTCGTCTCGATCATCGTTCACTCTGAGCCTAGCAAGCGGAGCGCATTATATCGCGAATCGGACTCAAGGGGGACTCCGAAGCCGCGAGCGATCCGGTGACCACCTACCCCCAATCCGCTATACTGACTTGTGCGGCTGTGCACATTTCTCGCTTCACTGCTTCCGTCGGCTGCGCTATAGCCATGCTCTTCCAATCTATCCTGGACGCCATCGGCGACACACCCCTCGTGCGGCTGGGGCGCTCCAGCCCCAAGGCCGGCGTCAACATCTACGCCAAGCTGGAGGGGCAGAACCCCACCGGCTCCCTCAAGGACCGCATCGCCCTGTACATGATCAACGCCGCCGAAGAGAGCGGCGAGCTGACACCGGACAAGACGATCCTGGAGCCTACCAGCGGCAACACCGGCATCAGCCTGGCGATGGTGGCGCGGATCAAAGGCTATCGCCTCCTCTGCGTGCTGCCGGACATCGTCACGCCGGAGCGAGAGCAACTGCTGCGGGCGTTCGGCGCCGACGTGGTGTACGCCGAGGGCGCGCGCAGCACCAACGACGCCATATTCAAGGCCCAGCGTATGGCCGCCGAACAGCCCGACCGCTACTACATGCCCTACCAGTACGGCAACGAGGCCAACCCCCGCGCTCACTACGAGACTACGGCCGCCGAGATCCTGCGCGATCTTCCCCAGGTGAACGCCTTCGTGGCCGGGCTGGGCACCGGCGGCACCCTCACCGGCGTCGGCCGCCGCCTGAAGGAGAACAACCCGGACGTTAAGATCGTGGCGGCGGTCCCCCATCCGGGCGACCTGGTGCAGGGTCTGCGCAGCCTGGAGGAGGGGTTCATCCCGCCCATCCTCGACGAGTCAGTCCTGGATGGCCGCATCGTGGTGGACTCGCGCTCATCCTTCGCGGCGGTTAAGGAGCTGATGGAGAACGAAGGGATCTTCGCGGGCATATCGTCGGGCGCCGTCATGCGCACCGCCCAGCGCATCGCCTCCCGGATGGACAGCGGCAACATCGTCGCCCTCCTTGCGGACGGCGGCTGGAAGTACCTCTCCACCAGCCTTTGGACGAAGGAGTACGGGGAGCTCAAGTCTGAGGGCGTTGAGGGGAAGATATGGTGGTAAGAAAGCAGTTGACAGGCCCGATAGCCGTATGCTGACCCTGCCCCAGGAGCTCATCGATGAGATGGTCGCACACGCCCGCGAGGACGCGCCCAACGAGTGCTGCGGCATCATCGCCGGGCGGGACGGCCGCGCCGTGAAGCTGTTCCGGGCCAAGAACGCCGAGGCCAGCCCTTACCGCTACAGCGTGGACCCCCAGGACCTGTTCCGCATACACCGCGAGTGCGAGGAGAACGGCTGGGAGTTCCTGGTCATCTACCACTCCCACACCGCCAGCGAGGCTCACCCCTCAGGCACGGACGTCCGGCTGGCGTTCTGGCCAGGGACGTTCTACGTCCTCGTCTCGCTCATGCAACCGGATCAGCCTGTGGTGCGGGCCTTCCGGATCGAGGAGGGGCAAGTGACTGAAGTGGAGCTGGCTACAGCCTAGGTCCCAGCAACAGCGAGGCCGGCCGCGCTCGCCATTGCTGACGCGGCGCCCTATTCCGGGCCAGGCGGTGAGCCAGACGGCGGGCCAGGCAATTTGCAACGGGACCATACGATTAAACAGTAATCCCTTAACGCCTCCCTATTGACAGTTTTCGCCCGTTGTTGCATCGTCCCTAACCAAAGCGTCTCTACATAGACAGTAACCATTCAGGACGTGGAGTAAACATGCAGGACGACGCACGAGAAACCATCCTCCGGCTCGCCGCCCTCGCCGGCGTACCGCTGACCCAAGAGCGCATCGCCGCCCTGGCCCTCACCCTGCCCTTCGTGCAGGCCGGGGTCGCCGCCCTCGCCGATATCGACTACCTCGAGGCCGAGCCCGCAGCCCGGTTCCGGCCTCGCCCCGAGGCGCCGCGATGACCACCACCGATATCGCCCAACTCTCCATCGCTGAGGCCGCAGCGCTCATCGGCAAGCGGAAGCTCTCGCCGGTGGAGCTAACGGAGTCCTGCCTGCAGCGCATCGGCAGCCTGGACGCGCGCCTACGCGCGTTCATCACGGTTACCCGTGAGGATGCGCTCGCCGCCGCCCAGCAGGCCGCCACCGCCATCGCCGGCGGAAACTATAAGGGGCCCCTCCACGGCATACCCTTCGCCCTCAAGGACCTGTTCGATACCGCCGGCGTCCGCACCACCGCCGGCTCCAAGATCATGGCCGAGCGCGTGCCTCAGGAGGACGCGGAGGCGACGGTCCGGCTCAAGGCCGCCGGCGCCGTCCTCCTGGGCAAGCTGAACATGCACGAGTTCGCCTTCGGCATCACCGGCGTCAACCCCCACTACGGCGGCACGTACAACCCCTGGGACACAACCCGCATGAGCGGCGGCTCCAGCTCCGGCGCCGGCGCCGCCGTCGCCGCCGCCATGACGTTAGGCGCCCTGGGCACAGACACCGGCGGCTCCATACGCGCCCCCGCCTCCCTCTGCGGCATTACCGGCCTCAAGCCCACTTACGGCCGCGTTAGCCGCCGCGGGATAACCCCCCTGAGCTGGGCCCTTGACCACGCCGGGCCGATGGCACGCAGCGCCGCCGACGCCGCCATCATCCTGAAGGTGATCGCCGGGCACGACCCACAGGACGAAACGAGCAGCGAGGAGCCGGTGCCGGACTACACCAAGGCGCTGAAGGACCAGCGCCTCAAACGCCTCCGCATCGGCGTGCCCCAGGAGTACTTCTTCGACAACGTTGACGACGAGGTGCTGAGAGCGATCCACGCCGCCATACTTGTGCTGAGGGACGACCTCAAAGCGGGGGTGAGCGAGGTCTCCCTCCCCCACATCGCCGAGGCGCCTGCGGCCGTCAGCGCCATCATGCTCCCAGAGGCGCTCGCCTATCACAAGCGCTGGCTGGCGGAGCGGCCCCAGGACTACGGCGAAGACGTGCGCGCCCGCCTGGAGATGGGGCTCCTCTACCCCGCGGTGAGCTACGTCCAGGCCCAACGCTTTCGCTCCCTCATCGTGGAGGAGTGGCGACAGAAGGTGTTCGATCGCGTTGACCTGCTGGCCGTCCCCACGACGCCCGTGCCGGCCCCCAGCCTGGAGGAGAACGACCTTCAGACAACCCTCACGCTGACGCGATTCACCGGGCCCTTCAACCTCACCGGCCTGCCCGCCATCTCCATCCCCTGCGGCTTCACCAAGGGCGGCCTCCCCATCGGCATGCAGCTCGTGGGCCGCTGGTGGGACGAAGCAACCGTACTGCGAGCCGCCCACGCCTACCAGCAGGCCACGGACTGGCACAAGCGACCCCCGCCGCTCTAGGCGCTCACTCTTTCCGTTGCACCAGGTGCGTGCTGTTAACGATCGCCAGCAACCGGTCCCGATCGTCCCGCACGGTTGACTCCACCACCATCATCGTGCGGCCCTTGTGCACTATCCGCGCCTCAGCGATCGCCTTCCCCCGATCCGTGTTCCGCAGCAGGTTTGAGCTGATCTGAATCGATAGCGGGAATGGCGTGGCTGGGTCGGAGCGGTCCGGGTCTATGGCGCGAAAGCAGACCATCGTCGCCGCCACGTCCGCAAGCTGGATAAGCGCGCCTGCCGCGAACACCCCCGTCCCCTGCCTGACGTTCGGCCCGTACGGCATCTCCATCACGACGTGATGCTCGTCAGCCTCAAGAGGCCTCAACCCGAGCGCCACAATTATGTTCCCGCCCGACTCCTCGAGCCCGCGCTTCCAGCTCTCATACCACTTGTCATCGAATTCCGGCAAGCTCTTCCTCCGTCATCTAGCTTCGACGTGAACCACAGTGTGCTCCAGAATACGCTCAGCGTGTGCCGACTGCCAGCAGCAGGTCCGCGAAGAAGAACCCTTCCCGCTCAACCCTCTCACCTACGACAACGGGGATCGCCTGCCGGAAGTTAGGCGCATCATGCACGAAGGTGTGGAACTCCCCGTTCTCACCGCAGGGATCGACACCCGGCGGCAGCTCCGCCAATAACGTCTCATCGTAGGCGCGTCCAACGAACTCTGGGGCCAGGGCACGCGGATCGATACAGGTGAGCGTGGCCTTAAAGCCATTGGCGACCAGCCAGCGCGATAGGTTACGTGTGTCCTCTCCCCAGACAGGGAACAGCGGCTTCATCCCGGTAGGCGCCAGCATCTTCTCCCGATACGCTCGCACGTCTTCGAGGAACAGATCCCCAAAGCCAACCGCCTTCACCCCGTCCCGCTGGAGGGTCTCCACAGCGCGAGACATCTCTGCCTCGTACACTTGGTTGCTGCTGTTCGGCGGGATCCACACGGGGTAGACCTTGAGGCCCAGCGCCTCCGCCTGTGCCTCCAACAGCGCCTGGCGAACGCCGTGCATGCTGATCCGCTCGTAGCCGGAGGTCAGCGTGGTCAGCAGCCCCACCACCTCGAAGTGAGCATCTTGCTGCAGCCGCCAGAGCGCCACAGCGCTGTCCTTGCCGCTGCTCCAGGCCACGACCGCCTTCGTCCTCACGGAACCCGCGGCACTTCTCGTTTCTACTTAGAGCCGCCCTGCCGGAGCACCTTCGGCGTGTCATCCCGGTTTCCCCACTCGGACCAGGAAGCGTCGTAGTTCTTCGCGCGGTCGAACCCCATCAGCCGCAGCAGGAACGTTCCGTGCGCCGCACGGATGCCCGCCTGTCAGTGGGTCAGCACCTCTTTCTCCGGCGTGATCCCCACCGCCTCCAGGCGGCGGCGGATCTCCTCGGCGGGGAGCAGCTCCGGCGCCTCGCCGCCGGTGGTCAGGTCCAGCCACTCCAGGTGGACGGCGCCCGGGATGTGCCCGCCGTAACGGTTCTGGCGCGGCGTCTCACCCGTGTACTCCGCCTGCGACCGCACGTCCCAGATCACCGTCCCCGCGCGGTCGATCGCCGCCTCCACCTCCTCGCGGTCGCACAGGCAATCGCCGCCGGGGCGCACCGTGAACGTCGCCCGCTCCACGTGACGCTGCTCGCGCGTAAGAGGTCGACCCTCCGCCAGCCACTTCTGGAAGCCGCCGTTCAGCACCTTGCATTCCGCATGGCCGTAGTAGTCCAGCGCCCACCACAGGCGCGCGGCGTACAGCCCGCCGAAGCCGTCGTAGGCCACCACCGTGTGCTCGTCGCCGATCCCGTGCGCCGCCATCACCTCGGCGAACCTCTCCGGCGGCATCAGGTGATCGGGGTTCTCCGCGTCCTTCAGGTAGTGGTGCACCTTCAGGCCCACAGCGCCGGGGATGTGCAGCCGCTGGTAGGCCGCGAACTCGTCGCAGTCAACGATGCGTATGGAGGGGTCGTCCAGCCGTTCGGCCAACCATTCCGTCGTCGCCAGCAGCTCCGGCCGCGGGTAGCCGCTCACCCTGACGTCTCAGCTCCCAGCGCCGCCGGCCAGGGCGGGGAGGATGGAGAGCGTATCGCCCTCCTTGACCGCCGTCTCCAGCTTGTCCAGGAAGCGGATGTCCTCATCGTTGAGGTAGATGTTCACGAACCGGTGGAGCTGACCATCGGTGACGATCTGCTCCCTGAAGCCGGGGTAGCGGCTCTCCAGGTCGTCCAGCAGCTCGCCCACGCTGGCGCCTTCCCCTTGCACGGAGCGCTGTCCGCCGATCAGCTTCTGAAGGTTAGCCGTAATCCGCACCTCTATCATCATCTCGCCTCCTAGTTTCCGTCGTGGCTGGGGAAGGGCGCTCCGCAGAACTCCACGTAGTCGATCAACTCCGTGACCGTGGGGTCGTCGCCGCACAGCGGGCACTTGGGGTCGCGCCGCAGCTTCACCACCCGGAACTCCATGGAGAGAGCATCGAACAGGAGCAAGCGGCTGGCCAGTGAATCACCGATCCCCAGGATCAGCTTGAGCGTCTCGATCGCCTGGATGGAGCCGATGACGCCGGTGAGAGCGCCCAGGACGCCGGCGTCGGCGCAGTTAGGGACGAGCCCCGGCGGGGGCGGCGCCGGGAACAGGCAGCGGTAGCAGCCCTTGCCCGGGATGAACACCGTCGCCTGGCCGTCGAACAGGAGGATGCTGCCGTCCACCAGCGGCTTGCCTGCGAAGTAGCAGGCGTCGTTGACCAGGTAGCGGGTGGTGAAGTTGTCGGCGCCGTTAACGACGATATCGTACTGGGGGATGATCTCCATCGCGTTCTCGGAGGTGATGGGCCCATCGTGGATGACCACGTTGACGTCCGGGTTGTAGGAGAGCAGGGTATCCTTGGCGGACTGCGTCTTGGGCCGGCCCACGTCATCGTTGTGATGGAGGACCTGGCGCTGGAGGTTGGACAGGTCCACGACGTCGAAGTCGGCGATGCCGATAGTGCCGACGCCGGCCAGGGCGAGGTAGAGAGCGGACGGCGAGCCCAGCCCGCCGGCGCCGATGATCAGCACCTTGGCCGCCATGAGCTTGCGCTGGCCCACGGGCCCCACCTGGGGCATGATGATGTGCCGCGAGTAGCGGTTGACCTGGTCCTCCGTCAGAACCTGGCCGCCGGCGATCGCCGGGATCACGGCGATCTCGTCGCCGTCTTCCAGCGGCGTCTCCTTCCCCTGGAGGGAGTGCATCTCCTGGTTGTTGACGTAGATATTAATGTGGCCCGGCACCTCGTCCGATTCGTCGAAGATCATGTGGCGCAGCCCCGGGTACTGGCTCCCCAGGTTGTTCAGCACCTCAGCCACGCTGCTCCCCTCCACGCGGACGTAGCTCTGGTTGCCCGCCAGCCGCCGGAAGGGCGTGGGTATGTAGACCATTATCGACATGTGCTTTCTCCTCTTAGCCGGCATCGCTACGCCTCCATGGTGAGATAACGTTCGCCCGTGTCCGGCAGGACAGTGACCACTCGTTTCCCCTGGCCCAACTGCTTCGCTATCTTGAGCGCGGCCACCACGTTGGCACCGGCGGAGACCCCAACCAGCAGCCCCTCCTCCCGCGCCAGTCGGCGGGACATATCGATCGCCTCCTCGTCACCCACGGACATGATCTCGTCCAGCACCTCGCGGTTGAGGATGCCGGGGGCGAAGCCGGCGCCGATCCCTTGAATAGCGGTAATGCCGGCGCGGCCGCCCTGAAGGACCGGCGAGCGGGCAGGCTCCACGGCGATTATGCGGACGTCCGGGCTCTGCGCCTTCAGCACCTCGCCGACGCCGGTGATTGTGCCGCCGGTGCCCACGCCCACCACAAAGGCGTCCAGCCTGCCGCCGGTTGCATCCAGTATCTCCTTGGCCGTAGTGCGACGATGGACGTCAGGGTTGGCGGGGTTCTCGAACTGCTGAGCCATGAAGTAGTTGGGGTTCTCGTTCATCATCTCCTGGGCGGCGTATACGGCGCCGGTCATCCCCTCGATGGCGGGCGTGAGGACGATCTCCGCCCCGTAGCGGGCCAGCAGGTCGCGGCGGGCCAGGCTCATGTCCTCCGGCATCGCCACTATGAGGCGATAGCCCTTAACGGCCGCCACCATCGCCAGGCCGATGCCGGTGTTGCCGCTGGTCGGCTCCACTATCGTGTCGCCGGGCTTGAGCCTCCCCTCCCGCTCCGCCGCCTCCACCATGCTCAGGGCGATGCGGTCCTTGACGCTGCCCGCCGGGTTCAACGACTCCATCTTACCCACAACCTCGGCCCAGCCCTCCTGGACCACACGGTTGAGCCGCACCAACGGGGTGCCGCCTATCAGGTCAAGCACCGTCTCCGCGATGTTTCCGTCTTTGCCCATGCTTCCTCTCTTAGATGACGTACCGCGCGCTGCCCGCGCCCAACGCCCGATCTCGCTCCGCTAGGTCGGCGACAGTCGCGTTCTCCAGCACGCCCAGGATCGCCTCACGGACGGCCTGCCACATGTCTCGCTGCGCGCAGCCGCCACCTTTAAAGCAGGCGCTGGACTCGTCCAGACAATCGCTGGGCAGGATGGAGCCCTCCAGGGCCACGATCACCTCGCTCACCGGTATCGTCTCCGGGTCGCGGATGAGGGCGTGCCCGCCCTGGGGGCCGCGCACGCTGCGGATGAAGCCGGCGCGGCGCAGCGTAGTGAGAAGCTGCTCCAGATACGACTCCGGGATGCTCTGACGAGCCGCAATCTCGCCGCTCTGGGTCGGCTTCACCTCGCCGTAGTGATGCGCCAGCTCGATGAGCGCGCGTATGCCATAATCGCCTTTAGTAGAAACCTTCATGCCTGACCTTCAGCGGGGCGAAAGTGGAGTAAACTGCTCAACAATCGTAGCATGCGCCGGTTCACGGTCGCAACGCGGCAGACCTGGGGGTCTGCAGCTGCGATACTCTCCACTTTCGACATAGCTCTCACACGAAGAATAGTACCAGCGGCACCAGGAAAATAGCGCCCAGGAAGAATGCGAACTCCCGTCGCCGTTGCGTTACCCGGTGCGCCACGCCGAGGATGACCTTCGAGTACGGGCGGTACAGCAACAGCAGCACCAGCAGCGACACCACCGCGCCGACCGCCATCTGCGTGAAGACGATGGTGAACGCCCGCGGCGAGTCGAGGAGGAGCGCGGCGAACATCGTGTCCACCCAGGTGGAGATGTTCGCGCCCATCACGTAGGGGATGATGCCGTCCCGGCGCACGTACCCCTTCAACGATAGCGGGATGAGGAGGGTGAGAGAGATCGAGACGGAGAGCGTCATCGTCGTTATGAGCAACCCCAGCAGGAACATCACCCATGGCCGATGCAGCAGACGAGAGATGCGCTCCACGCGTAGGCTGGGCTGCTCCAGGTTGGGCAGCGCGCGGTCGAAGATGGCGAAGCTCGCCAGCATCAGCCCGATGCCGCCGGCGAACACCAGCAGCATCGGCAGGTTGCCCGTCGCCTCATCGGCGAGCGGCCCGAAGGCGAGGTCAGTGAAGCTGACCAGGAAACCCGGCGCCGAGACCTCCACCCCGTCCAGCCAGCCCTGCTCCAGCACCAACGAGCCCAGCGGCACCACCGGCGCGTAGATAGTGAACGTCGTGAGCATCGCCACCACGCCGATGAAGATGCCGTCAGCGGTGCGCCGCTTGCTCACGTAGTACAGGAACCCGATGAACAGGACGATGAACGAGGCGCCCATACGCGATCCGTTGAGCATGGCGAACGCCTCGCTGTCGCTGATCGTTCCCCCCGCGAACAGGCTCAGGGCGATAGCGGCCACCGGCGACCCGCTGAGGGCTCCGTAAGCACCCAGCCAGCCGAAGCCGAGAATGTTCGCCGACCCCTGGGCTGAGACGCCCGAAAGAATATCGGCGACGCCGCCGGCCGCGGCCCTCAGCACCTCCAGGGCGAGGATGAACAACAGGAGCGCGCCCACCATGTAGACGACCCGCAGGATGCCCTTCGCCAGCCGCAACCGGCCCCGACGATCGGCCTCCCAGGACGCCTGCGCCGGCACAGCCACCTGCGCCCCTGCCAGCCCATCGCCCAGGGCGGCCTCGGCGCTCCCATCAGGCACCCCGTCAGACTGCATACCGCGGCGTCGTCCTCTCCTGCATCGCCCGAATCAGCTCCTCGGCCACCTCCGGCCGCGTGAACTCAGGCGGCGGCATCAGCCCCCCCTTCAGCATCTCCCTCACCTGCGTGCCCGATAGAGTCACCCTATCCTTCGCGTCATGAGGACACGTCTTGACGCTGGCCATACCGTCGCAGCTCTTGCAGAAGAACGTGTGGTCAAAGAACATCGGCGTGATCCCCAGCTCCCCGGGGGCGAACTCGCTGAAGATGTGCTGAGCATCGTACGTGCCGTAGTACTCGCCCACCCCCGCGTGGTCACGGCCGACGATGAAGTGGGTGCAGCCGTAGTTCTTGCGGATCAGGGCGTGGAAGATCGCCTCTCGGGGCCCGGCGTAGCGCATCGCCGCCGGGTTCACCGAGAGCTGCACCCTGTCCGCCGGGTAGTACAGATCCAGCAGCACCTCGTAGCAGCGCATGCGCACCTCAGCGGGAATATCGCTCGCCTTCGTCTCCCCCACCAGAGGGTGGAGCAGCAGACCGTCGACTGTCTCAAGGGCGCACTTCTGGATGTATTCATGGGCGCGATGGACCGGATTACGCGTCTGAAAGCCGACGCCGGTGCTCC
>JADFRV010000038.1 GCA_022561095.1 Chloroflexota bacterium
AGATCATCGTGGTACCGTGCATCGTGAATATGCGGTTGTACTGATCGGGATCCAGCACTGTGCTGTTGGCCGAGCTGAGCTGCATCCGGAGCAACAACGCCTCGACGCCGCCCATCAGGAAGAAGGCGAAGGCGCTCACGCCGTACATGATGCCGATGCGCTTGTGATCGACGGTCGTGAGCCAGCTCCAGATCCCCTGGTAGGACTCCGCGTCCCCGCGGAGCTGCCGCAGCGCCCCCACCATCGTCCCCGGCCTCGGCTCAATCGCTCTCGCCATGGCTACTCTCCGTGCGAGGCTAGCGCCGGCTCGCCGGGTCGCGAGCGGGCGGCCCCGCCTCCCTCAAGCTGATCCGCAACCCACGCCTCGAAGTCCTCCTCGCTCTCAGCAACGACGATGAGCCGCATGTCGGCATGTTGGAAGCCGCAGAACTCAGCGCACTGCCCGGAGTACGAACCAACCTTGGTGGCGTTGAACCACATGCTGTTCGTCCGGCCTGGGATCACATCCAGCTTCCCTGCCAGTTTGGGCACCCAGAAGCTGTGAATGACGTCCACCGACTCCAGCGTGACGCCGATCTCCCGATCCACAGGAATATGCAGCTCAGCAGGCCTGCCCGTGTCGGGCTTGCCAACCTCGCCGGGCAAGCCGATGACGGTCAGGGGGTTACCTTCAGCATCCGTCAGATCCGGGTACTGGAACGTCCACGAAAACTGCTGGCCTACCACCCTCACCCGCAGAGCGTCATCCGCGGCATCGCGCCCCAGGTCTATGACGCCAATGACCGTCGGCACAGTGATAATGAGGAGCAGGATCGCCGGCGCGATCGTCCACGCGATCTCTAAGCGGTTATTACCATGCACCTGCCGGGGTAGCTCCCGCCCCTTCTTCCGGCGAAAGCGAATGACAGCGTAGATCAACAACGCCTGCATGACGACGAAGATTACGGCCGCCGGGCCCAGCACCCAGATAATGAGAAGGTCGCGCTGCTTCCGAGCGACATCGCCCTCCGCCGCAAACGTATTCTGGGGATCGTCCACGGCACCACAACCCACCAGCAGCGCCAGAACGGCTATCAGAAGAGTAGCCGCAACCCAGCGTCTCATTTGGACGCCATTAACTCCCACGGATCTCCTTCATCGATCAGTGCCGAAAAGCGCTGGAGCCGGATCCGCCCGGCAGGAGTCACAACCGATATGATCCGCCACGCACGACCCCAAGTCAACGCGAACTACCCTCCCACGAGCCCATCTACTGCCATCGCCCCGAACAGCAGAGCCAGGTAGATGATCGAATAGCGGAACAGCGCCGAGGCTGCCCCCGCCGACGTCCCGCGCCAGAGGCGGAAGGCGTAAAACAGGAACCCGCCACCCAGGACGAGGGCCGCGCTCAGATAGATGAGACCGGTTGCGCCCGAAAGGGGCAAGAGGAGAGAGATAGCCACCAGCGCCAATGAGTAGAGCAAAATCTGACGCTTCGTCTCCTCTCCTCCCGAGACCGCCGGCAACATGGGAACGCCGGCCCGCCGGTAATCGTTGCTGTAATTGAGCGCCAGAGCCCAGAAGTGGGGCGGCGTCCACACAGCCACTATCCCGAACAGTACCAGCGCCGGCAGCCCTACTTCACCGGTGACGGCCGCCCAACCTACCACCGGCGGCATCGCCCCCGCGGCGCCACCGATGACGATGTTCAGCGGCGTCGTGCGTTTGAGCAGCAACGTGTACACCACAACGTAGAAGGCGAACGCCCCCAGCGTAAGGGTGGCCGCCAGCAGGTTGGCAAACGTCTGCAGCATCAGAAACCCTATGGCCGCCAGCAGGAGCGCGAAAACGACCGCTCTCTCCGGCTCTATCTGCCCCGCCGGCAGCGGCCTGCTCCGCGTCCGCTGCATCACGCGATCGATGTCGCGGTCGAAGTAGCAGTTCATGGCGTTAGCGCCGCCGGCAACGATTGCGCCTCCGGCCACGGTCACCAGCATCAGCCAGGGCGATGGCCAGCCGCCCTTCGCCAGGATCATGGCAGGGACGGTAGTAATGAGCAGGAGCATGATGATTCGCGGCTTTGTGAGACTCAGGTAGGCCAAAGCGGCCTCACGCAGGCTGCGAGCCCTCTGCGCTGCGATAGTGCCTTGCATCTACCCTATTCTCCCCGATACTCCAATGCGCTCGGCGTAGCCCCAGATCGCGGTGAACACCAGCGCCGCCCACAGCGCCGACGCCAACGCCAGGTGAACGATACGCACTGAGGTGGCTAGCTCGAACCAGATATTGCTGGCGCCCACTAACACCTCAGCCACATACAGTACCAGGGCGCAACCCATCGCCGCAATAAGGGCCGGCCGCCGCCCCCGCCGCCACGTCTGCACTGCCAGCCCCAGCACCAGCAGGCCCACGACGACCGCCATCAGCCGGTGAGCGTAATGGAGGTCGGCCAGGCGGCCGCCGGCGGACACCAGCCTGCCGTCGAACAGGGGCCAGTCCGGGTAGACCAGGGCGGCGCCGCTGTTCGCCACGTAGGAGCCCAGAAGAATGAGCCCGAACGTAGCCAGAGCGGTCACCGCGGCCAGGCCGGGGGCGGCGCCAGGCGACAGCACGCGATCGGGATCCGGGGTGTCAGACGGAGGGAGACGACGATACCAGAAGGCGCCAACGGCTGTCGCGACGAGTACCGCCAGGAGGATCAGGGCGATCGCCAGGTGGAGGGCGACTATGGTGTCCGGCAGCTCCATATTGACGGTCACGCCTCCCACCAGCGCTTGCACGGTGACCAGCACGACCGCGATCGTGCTGCCGGCCACGACGAAGCGATTTTCGCGGTACCACAGCCAGGCCGCGATCGCCGTGCCCAGGATTATCAGCCCTACGCTCGCCGCGGCGAGCCGGTGTGAGTACTCGATGAGGACCGACCCCTCTAGAGGCGGGATGAGCTGTCCCTGGCAGAGGGGCCAGTCAGGGCAGGCCAAGCCGGAGTCGGTCGCGCGCACCGTACCGCCTAGGACGATGAGGGCGTACGTGGCCACGACGCTTAACATAGCCAGGTAACGGACATCGAGCGGGAGGCGGAGGCGGCTCAACCAGGCGGCAACGCCCCGTTCACCGGACGCCGCCGAGGTAATAGCTTTCACCACTCACTCCCATCCGTCCTCTGACCAGCACGAAATCGCCGCCGGTAGCGACTGCAATAGGCACATGGGCGTCCCCATTCTACTTCTTGCGACAGTCGTGGGAGTTCAGATGCTCGCCCGAAGGATCCATCGCCGCCAGTCGCCACCAATCTCTTGTACCATTTATCACAAGCGTGAAGCCGGTGTCAAGCAAGGACGAGCAGGCACAGCCGGGCCCCAGCCTTGCGCCTGACGGCCTTCGTGGTCAATACTTTATAACGGGCATGGGCGGCACCTCTAGCACACCTATCTAGGAGGATGAATGTTTAACAGCGAACATAGAGGCCTCAACCTCTTTTTCTTGTCGGCCTCGCTGATCCTCAGCATCGCCCTGCTGGCAGCCGCCTGCAGCAGCGGCGGAGGTGATGGCGATGGCGAGACCCCAGCCGCGGATGAGACGTCGGCTGACGGTACCGACAACGCGGGGCCGGTCTCATTCGATATAAGCCTGGGTGACAACTTCTTCGAGGCCAACGAGTTCACACTTAGCCCCGGCCAAGAGGTCACCTTCAACATCACAAACAACGGCTCAGCCGTCCACAACATGCGCGTAGACGGCGGCGACGGAGAGTACGACACCGACGATGACACCGTCTCCGACCCAGACGTGTTCCAGGCAGGCGACACGGGCACCCTGGTCTGGACCGCGCCCGGTGAGACGGGCGCTATCATCTTCCGTTGTGACTTCCATCCCACAGAGATGACCGGCGCCATCAGCCTGGAGTAGGACGAACGTGACCCAACAAGCTGACGACGTAGAGGAACCCAAAGCGGACCCCGTCGCTCGTTTCGCCGCCGGCCTGAGGGCCGGCCTGCCCAAATTCCTGCTTCTCGGTCGTGTGCGCCCGCCCGGCCAGCCCCGCCCCTACGAGCCGCGCATCGCCACCTTGTCAGAATCGCGTGCCGCCGCCCACGCCAGAGCCGTAAAAGACATCGCCGAGGCCCGCTTCGGCTTCCCCACTGACCGCTACCGTGATTACAAGACCTACTCCAACATCCCTCAGCGCTCAATGGGCGTCGCCATGCCTGAAGACGCCGTCGCCTATCCGGACATCGTCGTCGTCCAGAACCCCGAGAACTACGCCAAGATCATCGCCGAGGTGGAGACCGCAGAGACGGTCAGTGCGGAGGTGGCGCAGCGACGCTGGCTCCCCTTCGCCGAGCTGGCGCCTCTCTACCTCTACGTGCCCGTTGGTGAGGGCGACCTCGCGCGGAAGCTCAGTCGAGACCTCAAGGTGGCCGTCGTTGGCATCCGCACCTGGCGATATACCGTCGGCGTGGACCAGATTGAGATCAACGACTACTTCACGGTGCCATCGGGGCCCGAGGAGATGCTGCCGAAGATCCTGCGACCGGGCTAGTATCCGGCCGTCTAAGTGCTTGAGGACCCGGTGTAAACCGGGGAATCGGCGTTGAACGCCGCCCAGGCGAACCAGAGCTCATTGGTGTTGACCACGGGCGTCAGCTCCTCCCCGGCCAGAGGTCCCTCCATAGCGTTGCCGAACAGGTCCCAAATGGTCTCCGTCTCGCGGTCCATGAACCGGTCATCGCCCAGAGCATCGAAAGTGAGCACCTGGCCGCCCACAGTCCTCTGGAACGCCAGCCCCACGCCCACCCCACGCCCCGTCTTCACGTCGCCGGTGTCCAGCACGGAGGCCGTATCGTCAGCCCCGAACACCACCAGGATCGGTGTACCCGCAAACTCATCGTTCACCGCCCTCTCCTCGGAGATCACGCTGAACGGGTAGGCCTTGTTCTCACCGTTTATCCTCACCGCCACCACGCGTTCCATCGCCGCGTAGCGGTCGTCGAGGGTACCGCGGAACAGGAACGGCTGCGTGGAGGAATCGTAGCCCGCGTAGGGCTGATTATCGTACAGCTCCGCCGGATAGATGCCCTGATCCCGAGACAGCACCTTCCCATCCGGGAACTGCGCCTTGAAGTCCTCCCAGGCCAGGATCGGCGAAGGTATGAACTCCAGCTCTGTACCGGCCATCTCGCCCACTATCGCCTCACCGGTGATCTGCTGCCACAGAGACTCCGTCTGGCGGTCCCACATCACCAGGTCGCTGTTGCGCAGCAGACCGGACACCCCAAACCGGAGGACCTGCCCATCCAGCTCGCGGTCAAACGTGACCGCGCTGTTGCACAAGGGGCAGTAGGACACCACGACAGAGCGGCCTCCCACCACATCGTTCACAACTTCATGCGAGGTCAGGATGCGGAGAGGATAGGCCCGCGCTTCGCCCTCCAGCTCCAACACAACGACCGGCTCCCTGTCCACCAGCCACTGAGCGGCCTCCTCCACCGTATCAAACTGCGGATCGTCGATGGGCGGGATCACATCCCGCGGGTCCGGCCGTTGGATCCCCGCCACCAGCTCGGACAGGGAGATCGTCCGCTTGGTCCAGTCCGTGTTCCAGCTCTCCGTATACAAAGGTATCTTGTCGTCCAGGCCCAGGTCATCGAAAGTTAGTCGATCCTCGGACGTGTCTTCGCCATCGCCGTCCCCGCTGTCCCCGCCACCCACACAGGCAACGGCGATCAGGGCTGCTACAGCGGAGGCGAATAGTAGCCGTGTCTTCAGACCCACACTCATCACTGCCATCCCGTCACCTTAATAAGACGGCCGCGGGTGGAAGCCTTCAGCCACATCGCCCGTCCTAGGTTCGTGCCTCCAGCCCGCGACCTCGGGAGGGGGATCACATCTCAGTGTTCCCGAAAATAGATACGCGATCGGCACGCGCTTAGATTTCCCGCACGCTTAACGCAATCGTTACAAGCCTCCGCATCGTATTCTTTACACGAGGCTGGTCGCTTGCCTATAATAGCCTGAGTATAGTCTACATCTATAATGACAAGAGGTATCACGTATAGCAGCCGGCCCAAACCGGCAACCGCCCCAGCGGGCGTCCTTATTTTCAGCCATCCGCAAGGAGTTACCCCGTGACCGAAAGCACCACTGCCCAGCCCATCGCCCGCGGCCTCAAGAACGTCGTCGTCGACAAGACCACCCTCAGTCTAATCGACGGCGAGGCAGGTAGGCTCGTTTATCGCGGCTACGACATCCACGACCTGGCCGAACAGTCCACCTTCGAGGAGGTCACCTATCTCCTATGGTACGGGCACCTGCCTACCACCCCCCAATTAGAGCAGTTTATGGCCGCGCTAGGAGACGCCCGTACCATTCCGGACGACATTATCCAGATCATCCGCCTGGTCGGCGCCGCCCACCCTATGGACGTCCTGCGCACCTCCGTTAGCGCCCTCGCCGCCTTCGACCCAGACGTCGATGATATGTCGACCGAAGCGAACCTGCGCAAGGCCGTGCGCCTCACCGCCCAGGTGCCGGCCATCGTCGCCGCCCACCACCGCATCCGCAGCGGCGACGAGCCCGTAGCGCCTGACCCTAACCTCTCGCTGGCCGCCAACTTCCTGTACATGCTGCACGGCCAGAGACCGGATCCCCAAGCGGCACGCGCCATAGACGTTGACCTCATCCTTCACGTCGAGCACGGCTCCAACGCCTCCTCCTTCGCCGCCCGCGTCACCGCCTCCACCCTGGCCGACATGCACGCTGCCATCGTCTCCGCCATCGGCACCCTCAAGGGCCCCCGCCACGGCGGCGCCGCCGAGGCTGTGATGCATCTGGCCCAGGAGATCGGTGAGCCTGAGAACGCCAAGGCGTTCATCGCCCGCAAGCGCGAGCAGGGCGAAAAGATCAACGGCTTCGGCCACCGCGTCTACCGCGTAGAGGACCCCCGCGCCCGCCATATGCGCGACCGCGCGCGCGAGCTGGGCGACAAGCTGGGACAGCCCAAGTGGTTCCGCATCCTCACCGCCATCCACGAGGCGATGGCGCCCCTGGCTGGGCGCGGCGTCAACGTCAACGTAGACTTCTACGCCGGCGCCGTCTACTACCTGCTGGGAATCCCGGAGGACATCTTCGTGCCCATGTTCGCCATCGGCCGCATACCGGGCTGGGCCGCTCAGGTCATGGAGCAATGGCAGGACAATACGCTCATCCGGCCGCTCCTTGAGTACGAAGGGCCGGACAACCTTGAGTACGTGCCGATAGACCAGCGTATCTAGACTCTAGCCCTCGATCTTCTCGATCCGCAGCCGCAGCACGCCGGCAGGGATGTCCACCTTCACTTCCTCGCCCTCTCTCCGCTTCAGCAGCGCCTTGCCGATGGGGGATACGTTGGAGATCTTACCCTCGGCGGCATTCCCTTCGTTCACCCCCACAACCGTGTAGCGCAGCGAAGCGCCGGAGCTCAGGTTCGTCACCTCTACTGTGCTCCCCACTTGCACCCGTGAGCCGGCGCCGTCCACCTTCTTCACTATCACGGCATGCTTCAGCGTCCCGTCTATCTCCCGAATGCGCGCCTCCAGGTGCGCCTGCTTATCCTTGGCCGCATCCAGAGGGGCGTTCTCGCGGAAGTCCTTGTCCAGCATCGCCCGCCGGATCTCCTCCCGCACCTGCGGCCGTTGCGACTTCAGCGCCTCCAACTCACCCTTCAGCGCCTCGTGCCCCTCAGCCGTGACCTCAACCACCCGCTGCTTCACGGAGCGGGTGACAGCGCCCTTAGCGCTCTTCTTCAGCCTCAAGTGAGGCGCCAGATTGGTCGGCGTCATCCCCTCCTTCTTGAGGTAGGAGAGGAATCCTCGCACCTGGTCTGCGCGCCGCTTCGCCTCCACTGTGGCCGCACCCAGCTCCTCGCCGTACAGCGAGATTTCGTGGCCCCGCAGCTCGTCGGTGAGGCGGCTCGCGCCGTACCAGCGTACGAACCGGTTCACCTCCGCCTGAGCCGAGGCGCTAGCGCTTTTCGCCAGCGACGAAACGTACCGCGTCGCTGCTTCCAGAAGCGAAACCGTAGACATGGTGGGGTTTTGATTCTATGGCCGCCCGACAGCACTGTCAAATGAGTCCTGATAGAGGGCGTCTACTCGGCCGGCGTCGGCGAAGGCGCAGCCGTGCCCTCAGCAGATGGAGTAGGCGCGGGCGTTGGCGTGGGCGAAGGTGGGGCTGTCGGCTCAGGCGATGGCGTCGGCATGGCCCCAAGCTTCTCCAGCACCCCCTCCGCCGCCGTCAGGCTCGCCTCTACGGCCCGCGCCTGCTCTCCCGACGACTGCCCTTGCAGCTTCTGAAGTAGCTCGTACTGCCTGCTGGCTACTGCGACCGCCGCCACCCGCTCCATGAACGCTATATCTTCGCGGCTGTCCAAGTCCGCCGCTAGATCGTTGTCGGCCTCCTCCAGCGCCTCCAGAAACGCCACCCCCACCGACTCTCCATCCCGAACCGAATCCTCCAGGGCCGCCACCCGCTCCTGCACCACCTCCAGAGGAGTCTGCACCGGAGCCGCGCGAGCAGCGCTACTCTCTAGAGCGAAGTAAGGGCTGACGCTGACGCTTACCCGACTGAGCCTCTCGCCATCCTCCGCCATCAGGGTCACGCTCATCAGCGTCAGCACGCCGATGACGACCGTCGCAGCGAGGCCGGCCGAGGCCCAGCGCCACCAAGGCTTTCTCTCCGCCTGAAACGACAGAATCCGTTGCAGGCGACGCCTCAGGCGGGCTGCTTCCAGGAAGCGCTGAAGGCCGCGCTCCTTGACATGCGGAGGCGGGACTTCGTTCAGGCCGGCCGCTATCTCCTCAGCGGCCCTGAGCAGAGGCTCTAGGCGGCCCCTCCAAGCGGGGTATAAGGAGAGGCTCTCCTCAATGCTCCTTCGGCCCTCCAGCAACGCCGAAAGGCACTCCTCAAAGATCTCCTCAAACTCGCTTCTCCCCATGAACTTTTGGCCTCTGGGTGAGCATCTCCCTTAGCTTTGCTATCGCCTTGTGCTGTATTACCTTTACGTTCCCCTCGCCCTTACCCATCGCCCGCGCCGTCTCCGCCACCGTCAGCCCGGCGGCGAATCGGTAGCCGATCACCCGACGCTGCGCCTCAGGGAGCGTGTCCGCCGCCTTCATGACCTCGTTCAAGGCCAGCCGATTCGCCACCATCTCCTCCGGCCCCTGCGAGTCCACCGGCAGCGCCTCTGACAGCGGGGACGAGCGTCCTCGCGCCCCCTCCTTCCGGCGCTGGCTGATCACCGCGTTGTGCGCGATGCGGAACAGCCAGGCGGAAAACGGCGCCTCCCGCCACTGGAACCGCCCGATGGCGTCCAGCACTCGCAGGAACACCTCCTCCGTAAGGTCCTCCGCGTCGTATGGATTGCCCATGCGGGCAATGATGTAACGGTACACTCGGGGAAAATAGAGATTATACAACTCAGCCAGCGCGGCCTCGTCGCCGCCAATAGCGGCGTCGACTATTGCGCGCTCGCCATGAACATCCAGGCTAGGGCTCACGGGACATCCCTCCCACTCAGCCCCCTGCTAACGGCTGTCCAGGTGGTTGCCCCAGTATGATACCCTATTTCCCCGTCAATTGGTAGAACGCCACCCTATATGGAAAAGTTACCATTGTGGAAAGCCGCCGCCCCCTCGCAGCCGTATAGGTATATAGTCGTATAATAGAGAAGCGGTCATCCGCCCCAATGACTGGCCGCTATATTGATTCGATGCGCGAACGCCTCAGCAGTATCAACCGACGCCTGGCTATCACCGGCCTGGTCTTCTTCGCCTCGACCTCGCTTCTGGTCGCCGGGCTGGTCAGCATCTTCGTCGCCCTGAGCGACGATAACGTCGATCTGCCCAACGAGGGCAGCCTGGAGGAGATCCTCCAGGAACACGAAGCGGCCCCTGCCGCTGATTCGGAGGCGCTAAGCGAACCAGACACTCCGGCGCCCACCCGCATCGGCATCCCCAGCATCGAGGTGGACGCCTCCATCGTGGTGATGGGGCTGGATGCCGAGAACTACCCAGAGGTGCCGAACTCCGGCGATGAGGTTGCCTGGTACACCTTCAGCGCCTCTCCCGGCCGAGGCAGCAACGCCGTGCTCTCCGGCCACGTAGACTGGTACTACCGGAGCACGCCTGTTGAGGGCGTCTTCTACCACCTTCGCGAGCTCCAGATCGGCGACCCGATAACGCTAGATCTAGAGGATGGTAGCCAGCTCCGATACAGGGTGACCGGCAACGTGGCGGTCGCTTACGATGACCCCAACGTCGTCGATGTGATGGACCCCACGTCCAAGGACGTGCTCACACTTATCACCTGCGGCGGCACCTGGCAGAAAGACTACAGCGACCCCATCGGCGGAAACTACAGCCACCGCGTCATCGTGCGGGCGGAGAGGGTGCTGGATCTAGCCTCCGGTCAGGCCGCCGGCGGAAGTTAGTACTTAAACGCCGCCAGCCACGGCCCGCCCATCCTGACGTCGGTCAGCCTGACCTCGAAATCCCCATCCTCATCCTCATCAGCCTCCAGAGCCAGCAATCCGTTGTTGACCACAAGGTATCGCTCTGCAAAGTAGGAGAAGGTCCGCAGAACGGAGTCCTGCACTCCAGTCACGCTCAGCTTCTGTAAATAAGCGCTGAGCTCTGACTCGATGAGCTCCTGGCTGGGCGGCGGGACAGGCGTAGAAGTAGGCGTGGGGGTGGGGGTAGGCTCGGGAGTCGGTGTGGGTTCAGGCGTGGGGGTGGGCTCAGGGGTCGGCTCCGGAGTGGGCTCCGGTGGCGGCGGCGGCGGCGGATCAGCGGGCGGTGGCGGCGGCGGATCAGCGGGCGGCGGCGCCGAGCCCTGCCCGCCGAACTCCGTGCTCCAGTACCAGCCGAAGGTGCTACCGGCGCCGTAGACCCGCGCGATGCCGATCACCGTAAAGTTGGCGTTCAGCATGTTGGCGTTGTGCCCCGGCGAGCCCTTAAATATATCGAACGCGGCCTGGGCCGTCTCCGTGCCCGCCGCCAGGTTCTCGCCCTTCCAGGTGTTGTAGTTGTAGCCGAAATCGGCCATGCGCTGGAACGGGTCCCGGCCCAGGGAGTCTGTGTGGCTGAAGTAGTCATTCACCACCATGTCGTTGCTCATCCAGTCGCCGGCGTTGATGAGCTGAGTGTTGAGGGAGAGCGTGCCCAGGCCGTTCTGCGCCCGGTAGCTATTGATAAGACCCAGGAAGGCCTGCTCTTCCCCATCTATGGCAGGGTCCGCCTCGGCGCCGCGCGGCATCCCCGCCACGGCGAAAGCCGCTACGACCGCTACGGCGAAGGCCAACAACGCTATGAGGAGAGGGCGTCTTGACGCCTTCTCGAATAGTCCTGTGGGACTTTCCACGTGCTATAATCCAGTTGCGCTTAAGGGCCAAAAGCCCAGGCGTGTTCTTTGGCGGGGAGTTCGGTTTCCAGGCCAGCGCTCCTCGCCTTCCTGTTTGCATAAAGTTAGACGAGCCCGAGTTGACAGCCGTTACAGCATGAGAATCCTTGCCGATGGTGCTAAACGGTTAAGATTTGGGTTGCGGCCAGGCCAGCTGAAAAAGTTCCGTACCTATTTGGACGAACTGAATGCGGCCCGGCCCCGTCTGCGCCTCACCGCCCTCACCGACCCTGAGGCGGTGCAGCGCCGCCACTTTCTGGAGCCCTTGGCGCTGCTCGCCGCCCTTGAAGAGATAGATGCGCTGGGAAAAACCGCCATCGATATCGGCAGTGGCGCCGGCTTCCCGGGCCTGCCCATCAAGATCGTGCGTCCGGCCTTGAGGCTCACCCTGCTGGAGGCGAACGCCAAGCGCGCCGCCTTCCTCGAACGCCTGGTGCAGAGGCTCAGCCTGGAGCGGGTTACCGTGGTCAACGATCGCGCCGAAGAGGTGGCGCACAACCCCGAACACCGCGAAGCGTACGAACTGGTGCTGGCCCGCGCCGTCGCCCCCCTGCCCACCCTGGTGGAGCTGACCTTGCCCTTCCTCCGGCTCGGCGGCGTACTCGCCGCTCCCAAGGGGAGCGGCGCCCCACGCGAGGTGAGAGAGGCCGCCGCCGCCCTACGGGCCTGCGGCGGCCACGTCGAATCGATTCGCCCCCTCAATATCCCCGGTGCCGAGACGTCGCCCACTCTGGTGATTGTCCGCAAGGCCTCAGATACACCTCAGCGTTTCCCACGTCGCACCGGTATACCTGCTAAGCGTCCCTTGCGTTAATTAGGAGAAGGAGTCAAGCTTGGTAGCTGCAACCAGCGACTACGAAAATGGCTTATAAAGAGATGGTGCAGACCCCCCATAACGGGCGCCAAATGCGGATGCGACCTGAGCTTGCCTGCCGGCAGGCAGATCCACCGAGGGGAGCGACAGATGAGCTACCAAACTAGCAACCTCCACAGCGTCAGCGGCTGGCTGGGTAGGCTGATCCGCCTTGACGTGACCATCTTCGACGAGATCCGTTCCGAACCCTCCGCTACTCCCAGCGCGATCGTAATCGTATTGGGCGCCAGCGTCATGGCAGGGATAGGCTCCTGGCTCTGGGCCGTCCAGACCGATGGCGTGGAGGCCACCGAGGTCCTCATCAAGTCCCTCGTCGTTGGCAGCGTCCTCCAGACGCTGGTCTGGTTCATCTGGGTGTACCTGGTGTTCCAAGTGCTTGCCCGTGCCTACGGCGCGCGCGTCGAATTCTCCGAGCTGATCCGCACGATGGGTTTCGCCTTCGCACCGGTGGGGATGAGTATCCTCGTCTCGATCATCTCCTTCACGGTGCCGTTCGGCGTGGTCTCCCTGGCCGGGGCGATGTTGCTGAGCCACTTCGCCATCGAGTCTTCGTCCAGCGCGGAGCCGCGCCAGATCCTGGTGGCCAACTTCGTTGGCTTCCTGACCTTCGCCGTCGTCATGGGCGTCCTCGCCAACATCGCAGAGATCAACAGCGTCGGCGGTTTCGCCCCCGGCCTGTTCTTCTTTGCCCTGGACTTCTAAGCAGCCCTCTCACTTCTTCCTCGCCCTGGACCTGCGGTAAGCTAAGCCTGCCTGCCGACAGGCAGGCTAGCCGTCCCAGTCCACATCACCGGCGTACAGAAGGAGGTCCCGCTTGCAGGGGTCCCCTGGGTCCCCCCTAGACTCGCGCCTAGCCGCCCGCATGCAGGCTAACATCAGGAAGTTCTACCTCTTCCAGTTCCTGCTGAACTTCCAGCTTTGGTGGCCCATATGGGTCATCTACCTGACGGAGGAGCGCGGCCTCACCCTGGGGCAGGTCACCCTGATAGACGTGCCCTTCTGGCTGAGCATCATCGCCCTCCAGATCCCCGCCGCCGCCATCGCCGACCGATGGGGTCGCAAGCCAACGCTCATCGTCTCCGCCTGCGCCCTCAGCGCCGCCGTCACCCTGTTCGGCCTCGCTACCTCGTTCGAGCTGATCCTCGTCTCCTACCTCATATGGGGCATCGGCTTCTCGTTCCTGATGGGAACCGAGTCGGCGTTCCTGTACGACTCCCTGAAAGCGCTGGGCCGGGAGGACGACTACCCCCGCATCTACGGCCGCGCCTGGGGCATGTTCACCGTCGCCGCCCTGGCGGGCACCCTCCTGGGCGCCCCCGTGGCCGCCGCTACTAACCTCTCCCTCCCCATCATCCTCAGCGGCGGCATCGCCGCCCTGGCCGTCCTCGTCGCCCTCACCTTCACCGAGCCCACACCCGAGGCGAGAACCGGACACCGCCTCAGCTACCGCCAGGTGATCGCCGACAGCATCGATATCGTGCGCCGCCGCCCCGCTGTGCGATACGCCGTCCTCTACTTCGGCCTCATCAGCATCGGCAGCATCGCCCCCATCTTCTTCTTCCAGCCCTTCCTCAGAGAGCATGACATCGGCCTCGGCGCCGTCGGCCTCTGGCAGACACCTGCGCGAATCGCCGGCATCATCGGCGCCGTCGCCGCCTACCGCATCGTCACCACCCTCGGCGAACGGCAGACCTTCTACCTCATGCCCGCCATCCTTCTCGCCTCATACGCCATGCTCGCCCTCTGGGACTCCGTCTACGCCCAGATCGCCTTCCCTTTCATGGCCCTTGTGGTCTTCCTCTCCCAGCCCGCCATCACCGACTACCTGAACCGACGCGTCCCCTCAGAGCATCGGGCCACCGTCATCTCGCTCACCAACCTGATCCGGGCCGCCGTGCTTATCCCCAGCGCCCCCCTGCTGGGCCTCCTGGCCGAACGAGTCTCCCTGGCCACCGCGTTCTGGGCCGGCGGCGCCCTCATCGCCGTCCTCTCCCTCCCCCTCCTCGCCCTCTGGTCGCCTATCCTCCGGCGCGAAAGCCAACCGCCGCCGGCGCCCGAGGCCACCGCCCCCGCCCAGGCCGACTAGCCGCCGACTCGTTGCCTTGTTAGTGAAATCAATAACTGCCAAGATAGCGGTGGAGGGTATGACATGGATCATCGACCTGGATTCACCGGCCAGATTACTCGTGCCGCGGCGCGACACCCCTGGCGCACGCTCGGGCTGTGGGTTGTACTGCTGGTCGCGGCCTTTGCTGCCTCTAGCACGATGGACCTGTCTGGTGAAACCGCCACAGCGGGCACGGAAGCCACGAAGGCGATGGACCTCATCGACGACCGCCTTCGAGCGGAGACACCGCCGGAAGAGTTTCTAATCGTCGAATCGCAAACGGCGACGGCCGACGAAGCGGCGTTCTCAGGCTTCGTTGACTCCCTTGTGAGCGACCTGCGTGCCCTCGACGAAGTCGACTCAGTGACGAGCTACCGGGATGGCGCGGAAGGGCTGGTCTCCGACGACGGCCACGTTGCGCTGATCATGACCACCCTCACCGGCGACGAGGAGGACGCAGCCGACACTGCGGAGCCGCTCGTCGACGTCGTCGAGGAGGTGGACGGGACGGAAGGTTTCCGTGTGACCACCGTCGGTTTCGGCAGCGTCGGCGTCGAATTCAGCGACCTGATCGCAGAGACGTTGGAGCAGGGCGAACTCATCGGCATCGCGGTGGCGCTGGTGATCCTGCTCTTCGTGTTCGGCGCCGCGGTGGCCGCCGGGCTGCCGATCATCCTCGCCCTCCTCTCGATCTTCGTTGCCGTAGGCGCCACCGCGCTCGTCAGCAACGTGATGGAGATGTCGGAATTTATCGTCTTCATCATCACGCTGATCGGCCTCGCGGTCGGCATCGACTACTCGCTGTTCATCGTCCAGCGCTACCGCGAGGAGCGTGCACGCGGCCGCGAGAAGATCGAGGCGATCACGACGGCCGGGGCGACGGCCAGCCGCACAGTGTTTTTCTCCGGCATGGCGGTGGCGATCGCGCTGGCTGGCATGCTTATCATGCCGGATCCGGTGTTCCAGAGCTTCGCCGTCGGCGCGATCCTGGTGGTGGGTGCTACGGTGCTGGCCGCTCTCACCCTGCTCCCGGCGCTGCTTAGCCTGCTGGGGGACCGTGTGAACTGGCTGACGCTGCCGTTTATCGGGCGCCGCGGCGCGGCGGAGAGCACCGGCGGAGTGTGGGGCTGGATCACGAAGGTCGTGACGGCTCGGCCTGTGATCAGTGTCTTGCTAACCGGTGGGCTGCTCATTGCGCTTGCCGTACCGCTCCTCAACATCAACCTCGGCAGCACCGGCATCACCAGTCTGCCCGAGGACAGCAACCCACGCCACGCCTTCGAAGTAATAAACGAGGAGTTCTCCGATGGGGTACTGACGGCGGACATCGTCATCGACGTTCCCGATGTGAACGCCCCGGCGGTGCAGAGCGGGATAGCAGAGCTGACCGCTTCGCTGGACGAAGACGAGTTCTTCGGGACGTCG
>JADFRV010000191.1 GCA_022561095.1 Chloroflexota bacterium
CGCTTTCTCCGCCAACCGGAGGTAGAAGCGGCGGTATCGTTGGTATCGAGGGTAGCAGGAGTACGCAATGCCCTCGTTAAGCTGCAGCGGGATCTCGCCGGGCGCAACGCGGTAGTGATGGCCGGCCGTGACATCGGCACGGTGGTGCTGTCGAACGCCGATCTGAAGGTGTATCTTGATGCCTCAGTCGAGGAGAGGGCGCGGCGCCGGTTCGCCGAGCTATCGGCGCTGGGCATGGAGCTTACGGAGGAGGATGTGCTACGAGACCTGCGCCGCCGCGACCGGATTGATTCGGAGCGCTCCGTGTCACCCCTCCGTCCCGCCGAGGACGCGGTTGTCCTGGATACTGATGGCCTAACGCTTGAGAAGGTTGTGCAGCGGCTGATGGAGATCGTTGAGGGTTCAGCGTGAGGAACCTTTTCCTCGCCGTGTACTACTGGGTGAACGTGATGACCTGGGTGAAGCTGCTCGTCCTGGTGGCCGTCAAAGGCGACATCAAGGGCATCGAGCATATCCCTCGCAAAGGGGCACTGATCCTGGCCAGCAACCACCTCAACGTGGGCGATCCCTCTGTGCTCACCGGAATCACGCCACGGCGCATCATCTGGATGACCAAGCAAGAGCTGTTCGATATCCCCGTGGTCGGCATCCTGTACCACCTATTCGGCTGTATCCCGGTGCGGCGATTCCAGGCCGATCTGAGAGCGCTGAGGCGGTCTCAGGAAGCGCTACGACGCGGCCTGGTGTTAGGCATGTTCCCCGAGGGCACAAGGAGCGGCGAGAGCGGCCTAGGGCAGGGGGAGCCCGGCACAGCGCTCATCGCCATGCGCACCAACACGCCCATCTTGCCGGTCGCCATCTGGGGCACGGAGGGGATCAAGCTGCCGCGCGATTTCTTTCGGCGGACAGAGATCCACATCCGCTACGGGGAGCCGTTCTACCTGCCCAGAACGGAGCGGCTCACTAAGGAGGTGGTGGAAGGGGGAGCCGAGATCATCATGAGGCGAATCGCAGAGCTATTACCCCAGAGGTACCGTGGGGTATACGCTGAGACAGAGCCAGCAGCGATCGCAACCAAAGGGGCAACACGGTAACGATGGAGATACTCCTGTCCAAGGATATGGGCTTCTGTTGGGGCGTCCGCCGCGCCATCGACATGATGGAGAAGGCGACGGAGGAGCGGGGGGAAATCGTAAGCCTGGGACCCATAGTTCACAACCCACAGGTGGTGCGTGAACTGGAAGATAAAGGAGTGCGCGCCTCTGACAAGCCCTCGCACGACAACTCTCTGCCGGTGGCCATCACCGCTCACGGCGCGGGCCCAGAGGTGATTCAAGAGGCACGAGCGCGGGGCGCGGAGGTGATCGACACCACTTGCCCTATCGTCACCCGTTCTCAGCGCTGGGCTAAGAAGATGGCGGAGGCCGGCTTCACGGTCGTCGTCTTCGGGGACGCCAGCCACCGCGAGGTTAAGGGTGTCCTCGGATGGGCCGGCCCACACGGCCTGGCCCTAAAAGACGGAGACCCTATCCCAGACGATCTACCGTCGCGCCTAGCCGTCATATCCCAGACCACGCAGAGCCCAGAGCGCTTCGCGGAGTTCGTTGCCAGACTAATGCGGAAACATGTAGATTCGATCAGCGAGATGAGGGTTATCAATACCCTCTGCGATGTTACGTCAAGTCAGCAGGCGGCCGCCAGCGAGTTGGCAGCGGAGGTTGACCTGATGTTCGTGGTAGGCGGCCATAACAGCGCCAACACCAAGCATCTACTGGAAGTCTGCCGTGAGGAGGGGACCAGCTCCCATCACGTTGAGTCTCCGGCTGAGGTAAATGCGGAATGGCTGAAGGGCTGCAAGCGGGTCGGCATTACAGCGGGCGCGTCAACGCCGGACTCCACCGTGGAAGCGGTGGTCCGCCGCATCCAACGCCTTGGCGCGGAGCTGGAAGGCGCAGGCGGCCGCCGCTAATTCTGACGCGGGCATAACCCCAGCCATCGCCTGACGTTACTTACTAGAGAACGCTAGACAGTAAGGGGACTTGGCCTATGTGTGGAATCATGGGATACGTGGGTTCCCGCCCCGCAGGCCCGATCCTCATCGATGGGCTGGGACGGCTGGAGTACCGTGGCTATGACAGCGCAGGCATCGCCGTCCTTGCTGAGAACGGCGGCCTCTCCATCCACAAGCGAGTCGGCAAGCTGGAGACCCTGGCCTCTGCCATCGCCGACCGTTGGCCCAACGGACACGAAGGCATAGGCCACACTCGCTGGGCCACCCACGGCAAGCCCAGCGACATCAATGCTCACCCCCACGCCGACTGCACCGGCGACGTGGCGGTCATCCACAACGGGATCGTGGAGAACTACCTGGAACTCAAGACGGAGTTGGCGACGGCCGGGCACAGCTTCTCCTCGGAGACGGACACCGAGGTTATCCCCCACCTTCTTGAGCATTACCTCGGCGAGAACGAGGAGCTAGTGACGGCCCTCAGGAAGACGATCGGGCGCTTGGAAGGCGCGCACGCCATCGTGGTGATGAGCCGCCAGCACCCGGGGACGCTTGTGACGGCGCGAGTGGGTAACGCGGGGGGTGTGGTCATTGGTTACGGCGGCGGCGAGAACCTGCTGGCCAGCGACCTGCCTGCTCTTCTTCCTCACACCCGCCGCGTGGTGTTCCTAAACGACAGGGAAGTGGCCCAGGTCACGGCAACCAGAGTTACCTACTGGGACAGCGAAGGACGGCCTCTAGAGAAAGAGCCACAGGAGATCCCGTACGACTCCGTATCTGCGGCCAAGGGGCAACATAAGCACTTTATGCTCAAGGAGATCATGGAGCAGCCGGAGTCCATTCTCGACACCATACGAGGCCGCGCCCAGTTCGACACGCCAGCCGTCCAACTGGAGGACATCCCCCTCAGCAAGGAGCAGCTCGCCAAGGTGCGGAGGGTGGTTTTTGTGGGGATGGGGACCAGCCTCCACGCGGCTATGATCGGCCGTCACTACATGGAGCGCATCGCGGGGATACCAGCGGAGGTGGACAACGCCTCTGAATACCGCTACCGCGCGCCCATCATTGGGGCTGACACGCTAGTCGTATCGGTGAGCCAGTCCGGGGAGACGGTGGATACGTTAGCCGCCATGGAGGAGGCGAAACGACAGGGTGCGCTGCAGATCACCATCTGCAACGTCGCAGGCAGCCAGGCCACACGCATCGCCGATGGCGTAGTGTACACCCGCTGCGGCTTGGAGATCGGCGTCTGCAGCACTAAGACGTTCACCGCCTCGGTGACGGCGTTGTACCTGCTCGCCTGCTATCTGGGTCAGGCGCGCGGTCTAATCGATAAAGAGCGGCTGGGCGGGCTCCTGGAACCGCTTGCACGGGTGCCTTACTTAGCCGGCGAGGTGACCAAGCGAGAGGCAGAGTTCGAGCGCCTAGCCCACCAGTTTCACCGCTACAACAACTTCCTTTACCTGGGCCGCGGCATCCAGCTTCCCGTGGCCATGGAGGGTGCCCTCAAGCTGAAAGAGGTCAGCTACATCCACGCCGAAGGATACCCGGCCGGCGAGATGAAGCACGGGGCGATCGCCCTTATAGACCGCGAGATGCCGGTCATCGCAATCGCGCTTAAGGACGATATGCACGACAAGATGATGAGCAACATCGAGCAGGTGAAAGCGCGCGAGGGGACGGTGATCGCCCTGGGCTCAGAAGGTGACGAAGAGCTGGCCGCCAAGGCGGACCATGTCATCTACGTCCCTGAGGCATCGCCGCTGCTCTCGCCCATATTCACCACTATCCCCTTACAGTTCTTCTCCTATCACATCGCCCTACGCCGCGGCTGTGACATCGATCAGCCGCGAAACCTGGCTAAGACCGTCACCGTCGAATAGCCAGACGCCGCCTCATAGACGGGCCTGGCGGATCCTCCCATAGCCTGCGTCTATCGCTCGCCCTCCGAGTCATTAGGTGGAAAAATGTTGTCGTCGCGGGTATAATTGCTCTGCCGTGCCAAGCTGGCCGTGCGGCGCGCCATCAAGGAGGAATGCCTGCTTGAAGCCGAGTTTGAATGGACTGTGGGCAATCGGCTCTAGACCGTCACCCCATACCTACATTCGGACAGCCGCACGCTGATGGGTGGTGGACACGCGGTGGGCAGCACGAATTATATCTACCGGTTCCGCGAGGGCAGCGCGGATATGCGGGACTTGCTGGGCGGCAAGGG
>JADFRV010000192.1 GCA_022561095.1 Chloroflexota bacterium
GTGCCGCTTGTGGACAGCTGGTAGACGTCATGGTCGTCGGTGACGATGCGGTCAGGGGCCGTATCGGGCTGGTCAGCGACCCAGCGGTGATAGTCATCCCACCCTTCGGCTCCGTCGGCGCCAATAGCGATGAACCGGCCCACGGCCTTGAGCTCGCCGCGGAATCCGTCCACGATGCTCACGTAAGCCGCCGAGGCGATGAGCATCTTAGCTTGGGCGTCATTGATGATATATGCCCACTCTGGAGACGCCATGCGGTAGTTGAGGGGGACAGGCACCACTCCCGCCTTGGAGGCGGCGTAAAACAGCAAGGCGTGCTCGATACTGTTCTTGGAGAGGAACGCGAGCCGATCACCGATCTGAAGCCCGGCGCTTGTGAAGGCGTTGGCCAGACGGTTGGCCTCGCTGACGGCCTCACGATAGGTGATGGTGCGGTCGCCCAGCACGGCGAATTCGACGTTTGGGTGCTCGCGGGCCTGGTAATCAAGATAATCGTGGAGTCGCATCTCTCATACCTCCTGATTGTGGTCGACTGCGCTCGGATGCCGATGCCAGATGGGGCGAGCCCAATGATATGTGCTTGCCTTAAGTCTGTCCAGCAGGCGCCAGGAGTGATGGCTGACGGCGTGTCCTCCGCGGATGGGCTTCCTGGGAGTGTTGCCCCCGCGGACCGTGCTTAGAGCGAGATAGGGAGGCCTTTCAGCCCGCGCAGTATGAAAGTCCCTCCCCACTGCAGGTTATCCGTCTCCAGGCTCAGGTCCGGAAAGCGCCTGAGCAACGTCCGCAGGGCGATCTGCCCTTCGGCACGGGCTAGGGGTGCGCCCAGACAGAAGTGTATCCCGTCGCCGAAGGCGACATGCTCGTTTGGGTGGCGGGTGACGTCCAGCTGGTCGGGATTCTCGAACTTGGCGGGGTCGCGATTGGCCGCCCCCAGGACGCAGAATGCCACCTGCCCCTTCTTCACCGGATGGCCGTCGATCTCCATATCCTCCGTCGCTACCCGGCCAGTGGCTTGGACGGGGCCATCGTAGCGCAGGAGCTCCTCTATCGCCGTCTGGATGAGGGAGGGGTCGTCGCGCAGCTTGCGGAGCTGGTCCGGATTACGAAGAAGGGCGAGCATCCCATTGCCGATCAGGTTGGTGGTGGTCTCGTTCCCGGCGACCAGCAGAAGCATAGCGGTAGTCAACATCTCATCCTCGCTCAGAATCTGGCCCTGCTCCTCCGCCGCGATGAGGCCGCTGATAAGGTCGCCCCCGGGCTCCTTTCGCCGTTCCTCAATCACACCACGGAAGTACTCCGTCAGCTCGTGCGCGCTCTTGCGGGCGCGTTCCAGCATATCCGGTGACGTGAGGGGGCCGTTCAGGGTCAGTATGATCTCATCCGACCAATGCTTGAACTGGTCACGATCCCGCGGAGGGATGCCCAGCATCTCGGCGATAACGATGACGGGCAGCGGGTAGGCCAAATCCTGAATGATATCCATCCGGCCGGCCTCCTGGACGGCGTCTAGCCGCTCATCAACGATCTCTTGAATGCGGGGGAGCAGACCTTCCACCATGCGTGGCGTGAACGCCTTGCTTACCAGCTTACGCAGGCGTGTGTGCAGCGGCGGGTCCGAGCTTAGCATCGTCTGCGTTCGCCCGAACGCGCCGAACTCCTCCTGGATCTTTTGCGCTTGCTGGGCGAACCGGTTCTGGGCCTGGCGGCGGTCGGCGGAGAAACGGGAGTCCGCGAGCACAGCCACGATGTCGTCATAGCGGGTGAGTACCCACGTCTCCATCAGCTCGCTCCACTGGACGGGATCCTCCGCCCGCAGACGGACGTACATCGGATAAGGGTTGGCGTGGACCTCCGGGATGAACGGATTGTACTGCGTCGTAACCATATATCACGCTCCGATTCGGCTCAGCAGATAGCGACTAGTCGGCATCCTATCACGATGCCAACTAGCACGACAACCGAACCACTAGAACACTTCTGGAGCGGGCGATGGGAATCGAACCCACGACAGCCTGCTTGGAAGGCAGGCGCTCTACCACTGAGCTACGCCCGCCCGCTGCGCACTCCATTATAGACCACCCGGCTGACTCTAGATCAGGCGGTAACCCCTTCGTGGCACCGTCTGCAGCAGCTCTGCTCCGCCTGTCGCGATACGCAGCTTGCTCCGCAGGTTCCTTATGTGGGAGCGGACCAACTCCGATGAACCGGTGCCTGGGAAGAACTCCCACACCTTCTCCAACAGCTCCTCCGTAGAGACGATGCTGCCGCGCCGCTGTATCAGGTAGTACATTAGGCGGAACTCCGTCGGTGTGAGCTGAACTGATGCGCTGTCTCCGCGAAGCTCGTGCGAGTCCTTGTCCAGGCCTGCGTTGCCGACCATCAACACTTCCGAGCCCTTCCGCTGGGTCGAGTCCAGAGTCTTCGCCACCGCGCGGCGGATATCGTTCCCCTCACACGGCTTGGTTACGATCTCATCGCGATCTCTGTCTATGGGAAGCGAGTCCACCAGCCAGCGGGCGCTGGCGACGGTTAAAAACACCACTGGGTAGCTGCCGTTGCCGCTGCGGAGCCAGATGCAGAGCTCCTTCATCTCGGCCTCACCGATAGCGCTGTCCATGACGACTACATCGACAGAGACGTTAAACAGGCTACGGATGGCGGCTCCGCAACTGCCAGCCGTGATGACCTCGTGACCGACGGAAGCTAGGGCATGCTCCGCCAGCCTCTCTGTGCTGGTATCTCGTGTGACTAGCAGAACACTCGACATGGCGCTTAGGCACTCAATTAGCCTATTATATTCAGCAAGAGCGGCAAGACAAGGTCGTGCTGTGTCTGGACTATTGCGAATCCTTCAATTTCGTGTACTTTGGCCGATCCTGTTGCTACTGACGGCCTTCGTCATCTTCTTCGAGTTCATCGCCGATGTTGGAGGCAGCGCCGAGCCGCAGGGTTCCCCACCTCCGGCCGTACCGATGGCTTCACCCTTGCCCACGGAGGAGCCACAGTCCAGCCCACCGGGTCCAGCTGATAGGACTCCGGGACCACCTCGGAGCCCGCCTGGCCGCTCACCTTAGCGACAGCAGTTCGAAAGTCAGGCTCCCATTGTCGTAGCGTACTAGCGGGCGCGTCTCCGTATCCGCGTACCACGCGCGCTGGGTGCCATCAGGGGAACGGATCTCCAGTCGCCAGGCCTCGAAAGCGCCGGCCGGCACCTCTACCGTCTCCTTGCCCGTCACCGTCAGTGACTGCGATATGACCTGCGGTTTGGCAAGCGTAGCGGAGAGGACGTCCGCGTAGGTCGCCTCGTACCCCTCCCGAAAATCGATAGTCCGCCACAGAAAGACATCCGTCCAGCTATCGTAGGAGCGCGTCGGCACAGTGATTTCATCACGGCGGTCATCGTCCTCCGTACGCTGCACCACGAGGGCGCTGCCGTCCTTGTACTCTACCTGCCAACGCCGCACCCCCTCCGGCCCATCGACAACCCGCTCTATCGAGCGCGGCCGTATCGTCTCGCTGTCCGCCACCGCCTCCACCTTATCGCTGAACTCCTCACTCTCGAATTCCTGTGTGAAGGTGACCTTCCCGTCCCGGATTTCGATGCGGAGGATGGCGATGCCCGTTACCTCGTCGCCATCCATGAGACGATAGCGGGCCTCTTCTTGTGCCTCCCAGGGAGTGTTCGACACGACCGTCTGGCCGGACAGGACTACCGTCTCCGACTCACAGGCGGCCACCGCCAACGCCAGCAGGGTCACACCGATGAACAGCCGCCCCACGCGCAACGCCATCAGGCTCCCGCCGCCACCAGCGACCGTACGATTGCCACCGCCTGCTCAACATCACCGTCACCAACGCCGTAGTGCGTAACCATGCGGATGCGGCCGCCTTCGTCCAGGCAGATAACTTGCTTCTCTTCCAGACGGCGGACCAGTTCGCCTAGAGACCACCCCTCCACCGTGAAGTAGACCAGGTTGCTCTGCGGCGGCGGCGCCAGCGCAATGCCGGGGACGCTTGACAAGCCATCCGCCAGAACACGCGCGTTCTCGTGGTCCTCGGCCAGCCGGTCAACCATATTCTCCAGGGCGTACACCCCGGCCGCGGCGATAATACCAGCCTGCCGCATGCCGCCGCCCAGCATCTTGCGGTAGCGTCGCGCCTCAC
>JADFRV010000039.1 GCA_022561095.1 Chloroflexota bacterium
GATAGCGCTCGCGGACCGGCGCTGATTCAGCGGCCTCCGCCATAGTGACGGTGGCGCCGATGCGCAGGCCATCCCTCTCACTGAAGTGGATGCCGCGGAGCTCGGGGAGACGGCGAAGGCTCACGAGGTAGGAAGGGGTTGGTATCTTGCCGCCCTCCTTGACCTGCACAACCAGGTCGGTTCCACCGGCCAGGGCGCGACCTTCCTCTCCTCGCTCCTGGAGGAGGCTGAGAGCTTCCGGCAGGCTCTCTGGGGCGAAATACTCGAACGTCTTCAGGGGGCGCTCCTTCCGTAGTGCCATTCTATAGCTTGAGGATTGCCTGGACAACCGTTTACGTGAAGGTGAGGCCATCACGCCCTTGGAGCGGGTATAATCGCTTCGAATCCGGTTAGGAGGCGATCCCATGCTGTTTTTCGTGAAGGCGAGCCTGCCCGACGTTCCTCCTGTCCCCCGCGAGCTGTGGCTGGGGATGGTTGTCTCCACCTGGGAAGTGATCAAGCAACTCGAAAACGACGGCAAAGTCCTGGCCGGCGGAGCGCTGATCGGCCAGCGGTCTGGGCTCGTCATCGCCGATGTCGCCTCCAACGAGGAGCTGGCTGAGATGCTGAACCGCCTGCCCCTGTCCGCTTACCTGGAGTGGGAGGTGCAGCCACTGGTCCCCGCCGGCCGCGCCCTGGAGGCGGCCAAGTGGACCCTCCAGCACGGCGCCAGCCAGCCCCACGACTAGTGGGCCGTGCGGCGCAGGTAATCGGCCGCGGCCGCACGTACGGTGTCCGCCGCCAGGACGGAGCAGTGCATCTTGCCGGCGGGCAGGCCGCCAAGCGCCGCGGCGTAGTCCTCCTTGGTGAGCGCTTCCGCCTCCGCCAGCGTCTGACCGCGAATCATCTCCGTGCACACGCTGCTAGTGGCGATCGCCGCCGGGCAGCCCGAGGTCTGGAAGCGCGCCTCTACGACGCGTCCGCCGTTGATACGGAGCGTGAGCCGCATCGTGTCGCCGCAGACGGGATTGGTCTGGTAGCCCACGGCGTCCGCCTCCGCGATCGCCCCTACGTTGCGGGGATTCTGGAAGTGGTCGCGTACCAGATCGGAGTAGCCGCTCATGCCCGCGTCGGCCTCCCCGCCTGCCCGACGGCTCCTTTCTCCACCTTCGCTCATGTCAGACTTCGAACCCGAGCGCCGCGAAGATCTCCTCGTACTGGTCGGGGTTGCCCGGCTGGAACCACGGCACTATGTGCAGAACCTTCCCACCCTTATCGATGACGAAGATGGCCCGCCGCGATCGCTTGCCGGCGTCATCCAGGACGCCGTAGGCCCGGGCCGCTTCCAGCCCCTCATCGCTCACCAGCGGGAATGGCACGCCGCCCAGCTTCGCCTCGAAGTCCATGTGTGAGTCCAGGCCGTCTGTGCTCACCGCTACGATCTCCGCCCGTAGCTGCTGCACCAGATCGTAGTCCTCCTTGAACACTGACACCTCGCTGGAGCATAAGGGCGTGTTGTCCTCCTGGTAAAAGGCGAGTATCACCTTCTTTGTGGCGGTGAGGTCGCTCAACCGAAACACACCCTGAGTGCTGGGCAACTCGAAGTCCGGCACCACGCTTCCCACTTCAGGCATCTCAGGCATTCCGCGGTCCCTCCAGGCCCGTCAGGTGCGGCGCCTTAACCGCCTTCACCTGGTGCAGCACTCGAATGCGGCCCAGCGCCGCCGGGTCCAGTAGCTCCGATACGGTACGCCTGCGGGCGTAGTACTCCTCCAGATTGACGTAGCCCTCTGTCGGCGGCGCCAGCGCCTCCGCGATCCCCAGATTGGTCAGGAATTCGCTCTGAGATACGAGGCCTAGCGTCTGCAGCCCGGCCTCCTCGCCCGCCCGCCGAAGGGTTGTGAAGTCCACGTGGCTGGTGATGTCCTGACGGCCCAGGCGGGCGTAAGGGTCGGCACTGGGGTTGTGGCGGTAGAAGCAGAGCAGCGTTCCATCCGCGCGCCAAGGGGCGTAGAGCTCCTCGGCCTCGTAGCCGTAATCGAGGGTGAGCACGAACCCCCTCCGCAAGGAGCGGCCGGCGTTGCGCATCCATTCCGGCGCCTCCAAGTTCACCTCCGCCCGGCAGCCCTCGCCCGGCCTGAGGCCGAGCCGCCCGAAGTACCGCTCGATCTCCGGCGTCGAGGGCGGGTGTAGCTCATCGACGAAGCGAGAGCCGTCCCAGTCCACAAACACCTCCGTCAGCTCGCCGCCGCGGACACACACTGCGTGGACGGGGAAGGAATCAAGCAGCTCGTTGCTGAGGAGGCAGCCCTCGATGCCGTCCGGCAGTTCCGCCGACCAGCGCACGTCGCACCCTTCTTCGGCCAGAACGTCGCGCTGGCGCTCCATTAGCGGCTCGCTCACCTCCACGATGGCGTAGGCGAGGGCGCTATGGAAGTCGGGCGCGTGGTCGCGGGACCAGCGCAGGATGTCGCGACAGAGGAGGCCCGTCCCCGCGCCGGCCTCCACGATGTCGAAACGGAGCGGCCGCCCCATAGCCAGCCACATCTCATGTAGCTGCCGCGCCAGTATCACGCCGAAGGCGGCGCTGACCTCTGGGCTGGTCAGGTAATCGCCTTCGCGGCCCATCTTCTCCCGTCGCGAGCGATAGTAGCCGTGCTGCGGGTGGTAGAGGGCAGCATCCATGAAGTCGCGAAACGGTATCGGTCCCTGCGACTTGATACGAGCGACGATAGCCTTCTTCAGAGCCGCATTCTCGGTGGCGGTTTCGAATTCGGTCCTCACGCGCCTATCCTACCAGCCAGACGCAGGGGCTTCCAATGGGGGGCGATTCCTTAGTCGGGAGAGAACTGTTGACGTTAATCGAATATTTGCTTAGCATACAAACAATATGGCGTCAGAGCGAGACCCGTTACGAGAGCAAGCGTTTATCCTGTTCGCGCGCGCTACCACCCGCTTCGATCCCGGCCGCTTGGAGGCCTGGGTAGAGCTGGGACTGACGATGACGCAGCTCCGTGTCCTCTTCCTGCTACGCGCTGAGGGCGGCTCTTCCGCTGGCGCAATGGCCGAGGCTCTCAAAGTGACGCCTTCTACCCTGACCCGCATCGTTGACCGGCTGGTTCGACAAGGGCTAACCCGACGCGAGATGGATGACGGCGACCGGCGCCTCGTCAGGCACTACTTGAGCGTCAGAGGGGCCAGCACTGTGGAGGAGCTGGAGCGCAGAGGCCGCGCCCGCATGAACGAGGTTATGGATCGTCTGTCCGCTCCCCAGCTTGAGCGGCTGGTCTCGGCTTTGGAGGACCTCACCGCCGCCCTGGACGCCCAGGAGGCGGACGAGTTCTCCCGGGTGCAGGCGTAGCCGTGGCGGCAGACGTTCCGCCGGGCGTCCAGTCCTTCTCCCAGTTGAGCACCCGTACCAGGGTGGTGGTGATGGCCGGTACCCTTCTCGGCCTGTTCACCGCCGCCATGGACCAGACGATTGTGAGCACCTCCCTGCCGCGCATCGTGGCCAGCCTGGGTGGCCTGGGGCTATTCCCCTGGGTGTTCACCTCCTTCATGATTACCTCCACCACCGCCGTCCCCATCGTAGGCAAGCTGACCGACATGTATGGGCGCAAGCCTTTCTATATCGCGGGCGTGGCAATCCTTCTACTGGGCTCTGTGCTGTCCGGCTCCTCTCAGAGCATGGAGCAGCTCATCGCCTTCCGGGCCGTGCAGGGGCTGGGCGCCGGCATGATCTTCGGCATCGCCTTTGCCGTCGTTGGCGATGTGTTTCCGCCCGCCGAGCGCGGCAAGTGGTCCGGACTTTTAGGGGGTGTCTTCGCCTCAGCCAGTGTCCTCGGCCCGCTGATCGGCGGCACCCTAACCGATCACGTCCACTGGCGCTGGGTGTTCTACATCAACCTGCCCCTGGGCTTCGTCGCCCTGACGGTGCTCTTCTTCGGTATGCCGGCCCTGCGGCCGCTGACGCGACCTAAGCTGGACTACATAGGAGCAGCTCTTCTGATGGCCACAGTGGTTCCGGCGCTGCTGGCCTTCTCCTGGGCCGGCAGCCGGTACGACTGGACCTCGACCGAGATCATCGGCATGTTTACATGGTCGGCGGTGGCCCTGGCCATGTTCACTTACGTTGAGCTGCATACCGAGGAGCCGCTTCTCCCTATGGGGTTGTTCCGCAACCGAATCTTCGCCGTGTCCGCGGTGGTCACTTTCCTCATGGGCATCGCCATGTTCGGCGCGCTGTCTTACATCCCCTTGTTCGTACAGGGCGTCATCGGCGCTTCGGCCACCAACTCGGGCCTGGTTATCATGCCGATGATGATCGCCATGGCGATATCCAGCGCTATCACCGGCCAGATCATGTCTCGGCTGGGGCGTTACCGAGTATTGGGGGTGATCGGGCTGGCTATCATGGCGGCGGGCATGTACCTGCTCGCGCAGATGGACGTCAACGCGACGAACTTCATAGCCAGGCGAAACATGGTGGTGATGGGCATCGGCCTGGGGATGTCCCTGCCGCTGTTCATGCTCGCGGTTCAGAATGCGGTGCCGCATAGAGTGATGGGCATCGCCACATCGACGATGCAGTTCCTGCGCTCCGTGGGCGGGACGATGGGTGTAGCGATCATGGGCTCCCTTATCAATAGCACTCTGTCTAGCGAGCTGGCGGCCAACACGCCGCGCCAAGTCACCGAGAACGCGCCTCCGGCGTTGCTGGCACGGATACGAAACCCGCAGTTCCTGCTGAGCCCGGAGCAGTTGAGCGCGGTCCGCGGCGCCTTCGAGCAGTTGGGCCCGCAGGGCACTCAGCTGTTCGAGGCCTCTATCGTCGCTGTAAGGACGTCACTGGCCACGGCGATAGGCGACGCCTTCTGGGTGGCGGTGTTCGTGATGGCGGCGTCCGTGCTGGTGGGGGCGTTCCTCAAGGAGGTGCCGCTGCGCGGCGCGCATGACCTGGAGAGCGAGACGTTGCCTGCGACGCCTCCATCGCCGACCCCGGCGACTCCCGCTATGGCTATCGCTCCCGCAGCCGGAGGCGGCGACGGCCCCAGCGGGCGCCGGCCATTAGCCTTCGCCGCTTTCGGCGCCGGTCTCGCCTTCGTCCTGGGGCGGCTGGCCTTCCTTATCAGACGCAACGGCGGCTAGCTCTCCCCGCTTGTCCGCCTCCGGCGCCAGCGCCTATAGTGTTCATCACCGATGCTTTCTCGAAGTCGATCTGCGGCGCTGGTGCTAGTGGTGGTCCTCGTTGGCCTATCGATGTCGTCCTGCGGCGGTGACGATCTCGTCATCGGTGTATCGACCAGTCTGCGGGACACAGGCCTCCTAGACGAGCTCGTTGATGAGTTCAAGCGACAGCGTCCGGGTCCAGCCGCAACGGTCAAGCCGGTAGCGACCGGCTCGGGCCAGCTCATTGAGCTCGCCCGCCGTGGTGAGATTGACATCCTCATAACTCACTTTCCTGAGGCTGAGGCGGAGCTCATTGCCGATGGCGACGGCATAGACCGACGAAGGCTCATGCACAACTTCTTCGTCCTCGTTGGGCCGCCCGACGATCCTGTCGGAGTGCGTGCCGCGGCCTCACTGCCGGCGGCGCTCAGGCTCATCGCGGGCGCCGAGGCGACGTTCGTCAGCCGCGGCGATAACTCCGGCACCCACTTCCGCGAGCTGGCGCTGTGGAGGCAGGCTGGGATCGACCCGGTGGGCGAGTCCTGGTATCAGGAGTCCGGCGCCGGTCAGGGTCAGAGCCTTCTCGTCGCCTCTGATAAGGGCGCCTACACAGTGGTGGACAGCGGCACCTTCGTTGTATTCGAGGAGCGACTGGAGCTGGAGCCCTACGTCTCCGATGAGGAGCCGAACCAGTACAGCATCATCCGCGTGAATCCTGATAGGCACGACGTGAACGGAGCGGCGGCGCTGGCGTTCGCGGAGTTCCTGACCTCTCCAGCCGCGCAGCGGATCATCGCGGAGTTCGGCCGGGAGGAGTACGGCGAGCCGCTGTTCGTGCCCGCCGGTCCCGTCAGCGATATGACGTCAGTCCCCGTTTCGATCCCGTAAGGAGGCTTGCCGTGGAGCTCATTTGGGACGGTATCACTGAGGCGCTACGTCTCATATTCAGCGGCGACGCGGAAGTATACGAGATCATGGTACTCTCTTTGGCCGTCTCGGCCGCCGCTACCGGCATCGCCCTCGTCATCGGTCTCAGCATCGCCTCCTTCCTCGCCTTCCGCGCCCCGCCCGGACGAACGCTGGCCTTGAGCTTTCTCAACTCCGGGATGGCCTTGCCGCCTGTGGTGGTCGGTCTGGTGGTGGCGCTGATGCTCTGGCGGACGGGCCCGCTTGGCCAGCTTCACCTGCTGTACACGCCGGCCGCCATCGTCATCGCCCAGGCGGTCATAGCCACGCCGATAGTAACCGCCCTGAGCGTGGTTGCGCTCCAGACGCTTCACCCTAAGCTGCGTCTCCAGGTGCTCGCCTTGGGCGCTTCGCGCTGGCAGGCGGCCTGGCTCCTGTTTCGGGAGGCGCGGTTGCCGTTGCTGGCGGCGGTCATGGCCGGCTTCGGCGCCGCCATCTCGGAGGTTGGCGCGTCCATCATGGTGGGCGGCAACATCAAGGGATCGACCCGGACGCTCACCACGGCCACGGTGCTAGAGACCTCTCAGGGGGACTTCGAGACCGCCATCGCCCTCTCCTTCATACTCCTGGCCCTGGTGTATGCGGTGACGCTGACTTTCACCATCATCCAGCAGAGGAGGCGGGCCTCGTGACCCAGCCCAAGCTGGGGGTTCGCGGGATTCTGGTGGAGCGCGCCGGGCACCGCATTCTCTTCGTGGAAGAGCTGGACGTCTCCCCCGGCGAGGTGCTGGCCGTGGTTGGCCCTAACGGCGCGGGCAAGAGCACCCTCATCCACGTCCTTGCTCTCCTGGAGCGCCCCTCTGCGGGCGAGGTTCTGTTCGACGGTCGGCCGGTTCGGGATGGCCTCCTCTCCTACCGGCGCCGGATGGCGGTAGTGTTCCAGGAGCCGCTGCTGCTGGACGCCACAGTGGAGTCCAACGTCGGCTCCGGTCTCGCTCTGCGGGGTGTGCCGCGCGCCGAACGGGCGCATCGCGTGCGGCGGTGGTTGGAGCGGTTCGGTATCGCCGCGCTGGCACGTCGCTCGGCCCGCACCCTGTCCGGCGGCGAAGCGCAGAGAGTGAGTCTGGCACGCGCCCTAGCCCTGGAGCCGGAAGTCCTCCTCCTAGACGAGCCGTTCGCCGCCCTTGACGAGCCCACACGGCAGGCCCTCATCGACGACCTCGATCGCGCTCTAACCGAGACGGGCACTACGGTGGTCTTCGTGAGCCACGACCGCGCCGAGGCGCTCCGTCTCGGCGACCGTGTGGCGGTCATTATCGGCGGGCGGATCCGTCAGGTGGGTCCGCCTTCGCAGGTGTTCGCCGCCCCCGCCGACGAGGAGGTGGCCGCCTTCTTGGGGGTAGAGACTATAGTGCCGGGCCGTATCAGTGCCGTTGAGGAAGGCCTCGCCGTGGTGGAGGTTTCCGGGGGCCGGGTTGAGGCCGCCTCGGCCCTCGAGGGGCCGGGCGCTGGGGAGGTGCTGGTCTGCCTGCGCCCGGAGGACGTTGTCCTCAGTCCGGCCGAAGACCGCCCCGCTGCCACCAGCGCCCGCAACCGCCTCCCCTCCGTCGTGCGGCGGGTTGTGCGCTCCGGCGCTCAAGCGAGGGTGGAGCTGGACGCCGGCTTCCCCCTGGTGGCGCTGATCACCAAGCAGTCCCTGGAGGAGCTATCCCTGGAGGCGGGCAGCCGCGTTGTGGCTTCGTTCAAGGCCACCGCTGTCCACCTCATCCCCCGCCACGCCCGTCCGCGGGACCCCTCCGGCTAGGCGCCGGTCGCGATTCATCGTTTGATGTAGTCGAGGGAGTCAGCGAGGCTACGGGGTTGGACGCCGAAGCTCAGCATCATCGAATCCGTCTCCGTGATGTTGTCCAGGGCCAGCATCTTGAGTTGATCCCTGGTCACAGGCGGCTTCGGCAGCACCCACTCCATCATTTGGGCCAACGGTCGCATCACTGCCAGTGGCACGTGCGCCTTAAGGCGCGACTTACCCAACGCCTCTGTCACTATATCCAGCATTTCTTCGTAGGTCAGGTGCTCCGGCCCCCCGACCTCCAGCGTCTGGCCGCCGTGCGCATCCTCATCCAGGCAGGCGACGATGCACGTCACCAGGTCCTCCACCCACAGCGGCTGGAACTTCGCCTTCCCATCGCCCGCCACCGGCACTACGGGGTTGTGGCGGACCAGCCCGGCCAGAGCATTAATGAACTCATCGCCCTCTCCGAAGATGATAGAAGGTCTCAGGATCGTGTACTTCAGGCCGCTGAGCGCGACTGCGCGCTCCGCCGCCCACTTGGCGTGCAGATACGGGTAATACGGGTTGTCCTGGGCGCCGATGGCGCTGACGTATACGAACTTCCTCACCCCGGCCACCTTCGCCGCCTCCACCAGCCGCTCCGTGCCCTGTCGAATCACCGCCTCGAACGTCTGGCTGCCCGATTCGCGGATGATCGCCACCAGATGGACCACCTTCTCCACCTCGGACATCGCTTCCGATAGCCCTTCGGCGCTGACAACGTCTCCCCGCACCACCTCCACACCGCTGGGCTGATCGGCGCGCCGCTGGCCCCGGGCCAGCACTCGTACGCTGTTGCCGTCTTCCGTCAGGCGAGAGGTTACCCGCCGTCCGATGAAGCCGCTACCTCCGGTTACAAGGATCATCTAAGCCCCTTGTTGCTGACCCCCTCGCCGATATTCGCTAGCTGTTCAGTGCGCAGCCTGTAGTGAGCCACAGCCGTCTCCAGTACCTGTCGTAGGGTGTACTCGGCGGTGCCCTCCAGCCTGGTCTTCCGTTCTAGGTCCGCCGCCGTCAAATCGTGCAGAAGGTTGGAGAAACGCCTGTGCGCCACTTGGAGGGAGACGCTCGCCTCCTCCAGCGATTGGAAGGCGGCGGTCTCCATGCCAGGAGGCTGGGGCAGAGATAGCGCCTGCGCTACGAGGCGGCCGTAGTAGAAGTTAACCTCGTCCGCTGAGCGCTCCAGGATACGCTTGACGGAGCCGTCCTCTTCCTCCGCCCTCTCGAACTGATCGGGCGATGCCTCGGCGATCGCCCGCATCAGGGCCTGCTGCGCTTCATGAAACCGGCTCAGCAGCGCATCCACTTCTTTGGTAGCGGTGGAAGTCTCGTCGCTCACGGTTTTATTTCCAGTGGGCGCCTTCCGGCGAAGCCGGTATCCAGCTCATGCCACCAGCGGACCTCCGGCTCTCCCAGCTTCCAGCACAGGTAGACCTCGCGGCCGTCACGCTCCGTGCGAAAATCGACCAGCCCCTGATCGATGTCCTTCACCTCGCAGCCAAGCTCCCGCCCCCTCTCGATTAGGCTGTTCAGCTCCGCCGTCGCCTTGGCCAACTCTTGCCTCGTCTCGTTCAACTCCATCTCTATAACGTGGCCGTTGGAGGACATGCGATGGACGTACTCCGTGGCCTTCTCCCGGAGCTGGTCATGCTTCGCCTTGCTCTCCTTCATCTGGAGGAGAAGATCGCTGAGGCGGGGGAGGAGAGCGTTGGCCTCGTTCAGGGTGAAGTATTGGGGCCTCATGGCGCCTATGCAAGTATAGGAGCAGGGCAGGTCAGACGGCAAACTTTGGCGCCCGCCTACTTCGGCGGGCCGGCACTGTGGCGGCGCAGAAAGGACAGCACCGCCTTGTTGGCCGCCGCTGCCTTCTCAGCCAGAAAGCCGTGGCCGGCTCCATCCAGCTCCACCAGCTCGGCGTCCGGTATCCCCTCCGCAAGGATGCGCGAGTTCTCCGGCGGCACGATCGTGTCCTCGTTGCCTGAGATGATGAGCGTTGGTGTCTTGATGTCGGCCAGACGCTCGTACGTGTTGAACTGGACGACGGCCATTACCTGCCGCTGGAGAGCATGCGCGGGTGGCTGTAGGTGGGCCAGGTCCAGCGCACGCTTCACCAGCCGCTCCTTGTTCCTGGCGATGAACTCTTCGCTGTAGAGGAAGCGCAGGCCGTTCTCCACGGCCTGCGCCAGCGGGAGAGTCGCGGTCGATACCCACTGCCGGATAAGCGGTAGACTGGCGACCACTGCGTTGGGCCCGCCGGTCATGGTTCCGCCCAGCACCAGCGTCCGCAGGCGATGCGGGTACCTGAGCGCTAGCTCCTGCGCGATCATGCCGCCCATGGACATACCGAACACGTGAGCCGGCCCGATTCCCAGGTGGTCCATAAGGCCGACGGCGTCGCCCGCCATCTGCGACATCGTGTACGGCGAATGCGGCTTGTCCGAGCGGCCCGAGCCGCGGTTGTCGAAGGCGATCACCTGGTACTCGCGGCTGAAGTCGGGGATCTGCATCTCCCAGGAGGTGGCGTTGGCGCCCAGACCCATGATGAGGAGCAGAGGCTCGGCCTGACCCGCCGGAAGGCAGGTGGGACCATGCACCTCGTAGTACATCTCGATGTCGCCGATCTGGGCCTTCGTCATCTGTTCCCTCTACATAAGGTACAACCGGTGAGACCGCGCCTACGTTACAGGCGCAGGATGAGCACGCCGCTCAATTCCGAGTTTACTATAGCAAAACCCGCGAGTGTGGCGAGGTGAGAGAGGATTCCGGGAGAGGCGTAGCCTTATCCCATGAGAGCGCGCCAGCGGCGCTCTGCCTCCGACGCGTACCGCCGCATATCGGACGGCTTCCGTACGCCCTCCTCGGTCACGTAGGCGGTCACCAGCCGCGCCGGCGTGACCTCAAAGTAGACGTTTCGCACCTCCAGCCAGCGCATGCGCGTGACTTCGTGTCGCTTCCCCTCCTCCACTGTGAACCGCTGTGGCTGGGAGGGAGCGGCCACCTTCAGTGTCTCCGCCAGCACGTAGAGTGGCACCTTCTCCGCCCGCGCCGCCAGCGCCAGCAGGTGCGTCCCGACCTTATTCACCAGCGACCCGTCAGCCTGCACGCTATCGGCTCCTACCACTACCGCCTCCGCCTCGCGCACGAACAGCGCCATCTGCGCCTCTGTGATGAGGGTGAGCGAGATCCCCTGTCCAGCCAGGGCCCTCGCCGTCCGCTGGCCTTCGTACAGCGGCCGCGATTCGCTGACGATCACGCGCCGCGGTCGCAGCCGGTTCAGCACCTCGATAACCGCCGACGAGTAGGTGAGGGTGATCAGGGTGTCGCGGGGGATCACGCCGCGGGCGCTGGCCGTCATCCCATCAGGGGCCGTTTCCAGCCTCTCGATCGCCTCCGCGGCGCCTTTCACCGGATCGCCCGTGGCCTGACAGCGCTCCCAGGCCAACGCCATGGCGTTCTCGATCGCCGCCATCATCGGCCGCGCCAGCACCAGGGCGCGGGCGCAGTCCCGCAGCTCCCCGCTGTCCGCGTCCGGCGCCACCTCCGCCAACGCCCGCAGCGCCTCCAGCGCCAGCTGGCGGGCGCCGTGCTCCCGGTCCTCTCGGATGCGCTTGACGGCGGCGGTGATCTCCTGTCGCATACTCTTGCCCGACAGTCTACCGCAGGCTGCTCCCCGGGGTCACGCTGCAGATTCCGGCGCCGCCGTCTGCTATCATCGAAAGAGGGTAATTTTCGTATCGTTCGGGAAGGAGCGATCGCTTGGAGGAGGTCAGGATCAAAGTCCGTATCAACGGCCCCTACCGAATTGAAGGGCCGGCGATCTTGGAGGACGCGGATGGCAACAGGTTCCAACTGCCAGAGGGGAGGATCGCCCTCTGCCGCTGCGGCGGCTCCAAGAACAAGCCGTTCTGCGACGGCAGCCACCGGGAGCTAGGCTTCCAGGCGGAGACCAGGGCCGAATAGACGGAAACCTCCGCCCTCACAGCGCTCCCGAATCCATGAGAGTATCCCCCACGTAACATGTAATGAAGGGTAACCCTCCCTTTTGGGCGTCACGCGAGGAAACTCGCGTGACGTGCATTTTAGGGGCCGGCGTAGACCCGCCCCAGCGTCTCCTCTAAACTGGGCACCGTCTCCAGGCCGCTCATCTCCTCGACCCTCACCCAGCGGCTATCCACGTGCTCCCAGTCCAGACGCACGCGTTCCGGCCGAAGTACCTCGAACAGGAACGGATGTACCGTCCAGCGAGTATCGATCGTCTCGTCGACGACGACGAGCGGCTCCCCCTGCGCCAGCAGTCTCACGTCGCGGCGATGCAGCCCCACCTCCTCCTCGATCTCGCGATAGGCCTGCTCCAGGGGCGACTCCGACTCCAGATAGCCGCTGACGCTTGCCCACAGCCCCTGGTACGTGCTCACGCGGTCGCTGCGGCGCAGCAGCAGGAGCGTATCGCCGCCCTCGCCGCGACGCAGCAGGAAGCACGTCACTACTTCTGCGTCCCGCATTCCGTCCGCAGTATACCCCGCTCTGTTCCCCGTTACGACGTATTGCTATACTTGGTCGGCCATGTCTGAAAGCGCCCTGCCGCCCGTCATACGTGCCCTGCTCGACCCCGCCGCCTATCCCCACCCCGTAGACCGCGTGAAGCTAATCCAGACGCATATCTCGTACGTGCTCCTGGCCGGTGAGCACGTGTACAAGGTCAAGAAGCCGGTGGACTTCGGATTCCTGGACTTCTCGACCCTGGGGAAGCGGCGCTACTACTGCCGCCAGGAGGTGATCCTCAACGCCCGCCTCTGCCCCGATACGTACCTCGGTGTGTCCCGGATACGGGATCAGGATGGCCGCATTACCGTCGACGGCGCCGGAAAAGTCATCGAGTACGCCGTGCGCATGCGCCGTCTGCCCGCCGACCGCATGATGGACCGTCTGCTGGAGTCGGCGGAGGTGACAGACCCGATGATCCGGCGCGTGGCTGATCGCCTCGCCCGCTTCCACGCTGACGCCGAGACCAGCGTGCGCATCGCCGAGTACGGCGATTGGGCTATCCGCTACAACTGGCGGGAGAACGTCCAGCAGTGGACGCCGTATATCGGCCGGACGATCACGCCGGAGCAGGACCGGGTCCTTCAAGCGTACGGGGAGGCGTTCTTCGCCCGGAAGGAGGATCTCCTTCGGAGGCGCGTGGACGAGCTGCGGATCAGGCGCGTGCACGCTGATCTGCGCTCCGATTCCGTTTGCTTCGTGGACGGTATCTGTATCTTCGACTGCGTGGAATTCAGCCGCAGGCTGAGCCTGCTGGACGTGGCCCGCGACGTTGGTTTCCTGGCGATGGACCTGGACTACCGGGACCGGAGCGACCTGGCCAAGGCTTTCGTGGATCGTTACGTGGAGAGATCGGGGGACGGCGAGCTCTCGGAGGTGCTGGACTTCTACGCCTGCTACAGCGCCTGCGTGCGAGGCAAGGTGGAGGCCTTCCTGCTGGATCAGCCGGAGGTGCCGCTGCGCGAGCGGCGAGCCGCCGCCCGGGCGGCGAGGCGCTACTTCGAGCTCGCCTGCCGCTACGCGCAGAGCCTGCCGCCGGCGCTGCTCGTCATCACCTGCGGCTTTACCGCCACCGGCAAGTCGGCCCTGGCGCGGCGTCTGGCCGGACTGACCGGCATCGACGTCATCTCATCGGACGTCGTCCGAAAGCGGCTGGCCGGACTGGCGCCCTCGGACCACCGCTTTGAGCCGTTCCAGCGTGGAATCTACACACGCGAGTTCACGGACAGAACGTACGCGGCGCTGCTGGAGGAGGCCCGTGAGCGTTTGCACAGCGGCCGGTCCGTGATCCTGGACGCGTCTTTTCTGCGGCGCGAGCACCGTCGCGCGGCTGCCCGCCTGGCCGCCGAGGAGGGGGCGCAGTTCGCCTGCCTCCAGCTCCTCGCCAGCGATGACGCCGTACGCAAGCGGCTGGACCGCCGCCTGCGTGAGGGCGGTGACCCCTCCGACGCCCGCTGGGAGATATACGCGTCGCAGAAGCGCCGCTTCCAGCGTCCCAGCGAGGTCTCCCCGGAGCGGCTCATCACCGTCGACACAGAGCGGCCGCCGGGTCGCGAGGCGCAGCGCGTCCTGCGCAGGCTGCGCGATCTCTCGCCCCTGGCATTGCCCGCGAACGGCTAGGCGACTAGTGCATGAAGGTGACCAACGAAGGGCGATAACGGAGCCGCATTCGCTTGCGTTCTCAAGAGAGATAGAAAACGTGTAGGCAGATTCCTGGCAAGGAGGAGCGCCATGGGTCAATGGAAGCTTTCCGCGGATTCGCTGGGCTTAACGGAGGCGGATTTCGGGCAGAAGACCTGGCAGGCCGTCTTCGCGGAGCTCATCGCCACGGCGCTGTTCGTGTTCGTGGGCGCCGGCAGCGTGATCGTTGTGGGGGGACCGCTCACCGACACCGGAGGGGTGGTGGCAATAGCGCTGGCCCACGGATTGGTCTTCGCCCTGCTGGTGGCGGCGATAGCCAGGATCTCCGGCGGTCACATCAACCCGGCGGTGACGTTCGGCGCCGTGATCACGGGCCGGATGAAGCTGAGCACCGGCGTCCTTTACGTGGCCGCGCAGCTGACGGGGGCAGTTATCGGCGCGCTCCTATTGGAGGCGGCGTTGGTGGGCGAGGTCGAGGGGAACCTGGGCGCCCACGTCCTGAACCTGGAGGTGCTGGACGGCAGAGGGGCGGGCGTGCTGGTGGAGGCGGTGCTCACGTTCGTGCTGGTGTTCGCCGTGTTCGCCACGGCGATGGACAAGCGGGGCATGGCCAACCTAGCGCCAATCGCCATTGGCCTTGCGGTGCTGGTTGACCACCTGGTCGGCCTGCGGCTGACCGGCGCCTCCATGAACCCGGCGCGCTCTTTCGGGCCCGCGCTGGTGGCGGACTTCTGGGACGATCACTGGGTGTACTGGCTGGGACCGCTCATCGGTGGCGGCCTGGCTGCCCTCGTCTACTACCTGACGTTCATGTGGGGCAACGAGGAGGAGTGACGGGCCCCGCCTCAGGCGGGCTAGCTGCCGGTAGAGCCGTGGCCGCCGGCGCCGCGCCGGCTGGCTGACAGCGCCTCCGCCTCCTCGATTACTACCTCGGCGGTCCTGGCGACGACCAGTTGGGCGATGCGGTCGCCGGGGCGTATCGTGTGCGGCTCCCGGTACGGCAGCACGTACATCGTGACCAGCACCTCTCCCCGATAGTCGCTGTCGATGGTGCCGAACGTGACCTGCACCCCCTTGGACGAGAGGCCGGATCGCGGCCGCACCTGCACGTCGTAGCCGGGCGGGGCTTCGATGGCGATGCCAGTCGGCACCAGCGTGGGCTCCTGCCCGACGATTAGATCCTCGTCCAGGCAGGCGTACAGGTCGTAGCCGGTGGAGCTCGGCGTCGCCCGCTTGGGCAGATGGGCGTCCGGCCGCAGCCGTTGCACGCGCAGGACGGCGATGTCGCTCATTCGGGGGCCGCTCCGTAGTCGATCTGGGGGAGCGCTGAGCGATCGAACTCGTTCAGGCGCTCGGGCCCCAGCTCGCGGATG
>JADFRV010000193.1 GCA_022561095.1 Chloroflexota bacterium
GTCCACAACGCATCGGCGTGATCCTCCACGTGCAGCCAGTCCCGCACGTTCTTGCCGTCCCCATAGACCGGAAGGGATTGGTCTTGGAGGGCGCGCGTGATCATCAGGGGGATGAGCTTCTCGGGAAACTGATACGGCCCGTAGTTGTTGGAGCACCGGGTGATGATCCCGGGGAACTCGAACGTTTCGGCGTAGGCCCGCACCAGCATGTCGGATCCGGCCTTGCTGGCGGAGTACGGGCTATTGGGTGCCAGAGGTGTCAACTCGGTGAAGCCGGGATCGCCGGGGCCCAGGGATCCGTAAACTTCGTCGGTGCTCACGTGGATGAACCGAAAGTCTCGAGGCCTTTCTTCCAGCTCTTCCCGACATGCTTCCAGCAGCGTCAGCGTGCCCTTGACGTTGGTTTCGACGAACACCGCAGGTCCCAAGATCGAGCGATCGACGTGGGATTCTGCGGCGAAATGCATGACCAGATCGGGCTCTTCGCGGCGCAAGACCTCCGCCACGGCCTTGCCCGCCGCCTCCCCGCGGCCGAGCCGCGCCAGGAGCGTTGCGCTGTGGAGCCGCGAGGGGAAGTTGTCCGGATCGCGGGCCAGGGCGGCTTCCGCCGTTTGCAGCGCCGCGTCCCCTTCGCCGAGCTGAAGGCCCGCCTGCCCCAGGCCCCGCCACCGCGCCCCTTCGCCGACGCACTCCGTGACGATTCCGTCCGCCTCATCGCCGAGGTCAAGAAGGCATCCCCCTCTCGCGGCCTCCTGCGCGAGCAGTTCGACCCCCTCGCCCTCGCCCGCGCCTACGCCGAAGGCGGGGCCGCCGCCGTCTCCGTCCTCACCGACGAGCCCAACTTCCAGGGCTCCCTCGACCACCTGACCTCCATCCGTGACGCCCTCCCCCAGGGCCCGCCCCTCCTGCGCAAGGACTTCCTGTTCGACCACTACCAGCTCTACGAGGCCCGCGTCCACGGCGCCGACGCCGTCCTCCTCATCGCCGCGATCCTCAACCCCGCCCTCCTCGCCCAGCTCATCGGTCTCGCCAAGGCGCTCGATATGGACACCCTGGTGGAGGTGCACGACGAGCTGGAGCTGGAGCGCGCCCTCATGGCCGGCGCCACCCTCGTCGGCGTCAACAACCGCGACCTCCGCACCTTCGAGGTCGACCTCGCCACCACGGAGCGGCTGCGCCCCCTCATACCGGCGGAGGTTACCGTCGTCGCCGAGTCCGGCATCCTCACCCGCGCCGACATCCAGCGCCTCCAGGCGCTCGACGTGCACGCCGTCCTCATCGGCGAGGCGCTCGTCACCGCCCCCGACCCCGCCGCCAAGATACGGGAGCTGTTCCCATGACCATCGTCAAGATCTGCGGCGTCTCCGAGCCGCGACACGCCCGCGCCGCCGCCTCCTACGGCGCCGACCTCATCGGCGTCGTGTTCGCGCCCAGCCGCCGCCAGGTCACCATGGGCCAGGCCCGCCGTATAGCGGAAGCTCTGGGCGAACGCGGCGGCCCGCCCGCCGTGCCCAGCGTAGACGCCGTGGAGGAGCGCTTGCGGGCGGCTCGGCCCCTCCTCGTGGGCGTCTTCGCCGACCAGGACGCCGACACCATCAACGCCATCGCCGATGACTGCGCGCTGGACCTCATTCAGCTCTCCGGCTCCGAGCCCTGGGAGGCCTGCGCGTCGCTCAACCGGCCCGTCCTCAAGTGCCTCAAAGTCCACGAGGACCAGACCGCCCCCGATATCCTCGCCCAGGTGCACGGCGGCGCTCTCCTCCTCCTCGATCCCTACGTGGAGGGGGCCTACGGCGGCGCCGGCGTCACCCTCGACTGGGACGTCGCGGCCGGCGTGGCCCAGGAGCAGCCCGTGATGCTGGCCGGAGGCCTCAGGCCGGACAATGTGGTCCGCGCCGTGGGCACCGTCCACCCCTGGGCGGTGGACGTCTCCTCCGGCGTCGAAACCGAGGGCTTGAAGGATGTATCCAAGATCCGCGCCTTTATCAAGGCCGCCAAGGAGGCGTCTTGAGCGGATAGCGACTATAATCGCCGATAGCCAGCAGGGTGCAGGATATAGGAGGTCATCATGGCAGCCACCGAGCGGCAGATTCTCATCGACGCGCCAGCCGACAGCGTATTCGCTTATCTGGCGGACCTTTCCCGCCACCCCGAGTGGGCGGCCCATGACCTGCACGTCGAACAGACGTCGGAAGGGCCTGTCGGAGTGGGGACGACATTCACCTCAGTGGGGCACCAGATGGGACGCGACAACGAGAACAAGGTCTCCGTCGTCGAGTTCGTCGCGAACGAGAGGATCGCCTACGAGTCGCAGTTCGATGCCAACCGCATGCGCAACTACTTCCTCCTCGAACAGGAGGACGGAGGCACCCGCCTCACGAAAGGGGCGGACCCGCTGGAACTCCACTTCCCCGCCAGCGTGCTCTTCCCGATGTTGCGGATGATGGGCCAGCTCGGAAGCGGCCTCGACGGCGACTTACGGCGCATCAAGGCGAAGCTCGAAGAAGGCGCCCCGGTGCCGGAGCAGCCCGCAACGCCGGAAGAAGAGGCCCCCGAATCCGGAGAGAGCTCGCCTGAGGCCAAGCAGGAATAGAAGCCGATTCGTGACCCCCACCCTACCTGACGCCCGCGGACGCTTCGGCCCCTTCGGCGGCCAGTACGTCCCCGAGGTCCTCATGTCCGCCCTCGCGCAGCTGGAGGACGCCTATCGTGAGGCGCGGGCGGGCGGGGAGTTCCAGATAACGCTCGACGCTCTCCTGCGCGACTACGCGGGACGGCCTACGCCGCTATACCTCGCCTCCCGTCTGACGGAGCGCCTGGGCGGTGCCCGCATCTACCTCAAGCGCGAGGACCTGGCCCACACCGGCGCCCACAAGATCAACAACGCCCTCGGCCAGGGGCTCCTGGCCAAGCGTATGGGCAAGCCCCGCGTCGTCGCCGAGACCGGCGCCGGCCAGCACGGCGTCGCCGCCGCCACCGTCTGCGCCATGCTCGGCCTGGAGTGCGTCGTCTACATGGGCGAGGAGGACATCCGCCGCCAGGCCCTCAACGTCTTCCGCATGCGCCTCCTCGGCGCCGAGGTGCGGCCCGTCGATTCCGGCTCCCGCACCCTCAAGGACGCGATCAACGAGGCGATCCGCGACTGGGTGACGAACGTGGAGTCCACCCACTACCTGCTCGGCTCCGTCGTCGGCCCGCACCCCTACCCGATGATGGTGCGCGACTTCCAGTCTGTCATCGGGGCGGAAGCCCGGCAGCAGCTGCTGGAGGCGGAGGGTCGCCTGCCCGACTACGCCGTCGCCTGCGTGGGCGGCGGCTCCAACGCCATCGGCCTGTTCCACCCCCTCTACGCCGACGACTCCGTGCGCTTCATCGGCGTGGAGGCCGCCGGCGAGGGGCTATCGTCCGGCCATCACGCCGCCTCGCTGGCCGCCGGACGGCCCGGCGTCCTCCACGGCGCCATGTCCTACCTGCTCCAGGACGATGCCGGCCAGGTGCGCGAGGCGCACTCTATCTCCGCCGGCCTGGACTACCCGGGCGTCGGCCCGGAGCACGCCTTCTACAAGGAGTCCGGCCGCGCTCAGTACGTCGCCGTTACGGATGAGCAGGCGCTCCAGGGCTTCACCCTCCTCTGCGAGACGGAGGGGATCATCCCCGCCCTGGAGCCCGCCCACGCCATCTACCACGCCGCGGAGCTGGCCAAACGCTTGCCTCAGGACGCCATCGTCCTCGTCTGCCTCTCCGGCCGCGGCGACAAGGACATCGACATCGTCGCCGAGGCGCTGGGCGAAGGGCCGTCCTAACCCGACGGTATCGGAGCCCTAGCCTACCTGCGCGCAGGCTTCTGGCCTCCACACATATTGTCCTTCAGGTCGCAGCTACATTCACTTTCGCGCTACCAGCCCCGCCACCGCCTTCGTACCCCGTTCGCTCTCCGCCAGCCCCTCGCGGTACTCTAGCGTCTCCAGCCCCGGGAACAGCGACCGCAGCTCCCCCGGCCGCAAAAGGAACTCCTCCCGCTGTGGCCCCCAGCCGAACCGCCGCTGCTCCGTCGTAAACGACTCGAACACCAGCACGCCGCCCGGCCGCAGCGCCGCTGTCAGATGCGGCGCCAGCTCCCGCTGCAGGTAGTAGAAGTCGATTACGATGT
>JADFRV010000040.1 GCA_022561095.1 Chloroflexota bacterium
GGGTCGTCCGGGGGATAGCGCTGGCCGATGTCACCCAGCCCGGCGGCGCCGAGAAGGGCGTCGATCACGGCGTGGAGGAGGACATCGGCGTCACTGTGGCCGCCGAGACCGGTCTCCCCGGGCAGGGTCACGCCTCCCAGGACGAGGGGTCGCCCCTCCTGAAAGCGGTGTATATCATAGCCGATGCCGATGCGCATGTCGATTCTCGATGGGTCAGGGGTGATGGCTCATGGGCTTGCCGCGCCCTCCAGCAGCGCCTCCGCCGTGCGGAGGTCTTCCAGGTTGGTCACCTTAATGTTCAAGGGCGAGCCCAAGTATAGCTTGACCGGCAGCCCCAGCGCTTCCAGCATGGCGGCGTCGTCCGTCACGTCGGCGATGACTTCTCGGTGGGCGCGGAGCAGGAGATCATAACGAAAGACCTGCGGGGTCTGGGCGGCCCAGAGGCGGCCGCGGTCCAGCGTGCGTTCCACGGTTCCGTCCGGGCCGGCCGACTTGACGGTGTCGGTGATGGGCACGGCGGGGACGGCAGCGCCGGTCTCTTGCGCCGCCTCCAGCCCTTCCGATATGAGCGGGTTGACGAGTAGACGGGCGCCGTCGTGCACGAGCACCCAATCGCATTCGCCAAGCGCCTCCAGCCCCAGGCGGACGGAGTCCTGGCGGCGGGGCCCGCCCAGGCAGATGGGGGAGATCTTGGTCATGCCGTACTCGGTCGCCAGGTCACGGCCCCGTTCAAGATTCTCGGATGAGAGGACAAGCGCGATACGGTCCACGGCAGGCGACTCCTGGAAGCGGGACAGGACGTGGGCCAGGAGGGGGCGTCCGGCCAGCGGCGCGAACAGCTTGTCGGCGCCACGCATGCGGGCGCTGCTGCCGGCGGCAACGACGATGGCGCTTGCGGATGAGAGAGCGCTCACGATCGGCCTAGGCGGCGCCCTTGGGCTGGGCGAAGATCATCCGCCCAGCTACGGTCTGTAGGATGCGGGTGACGATGACGTCAAGCTGCTCGTTGAGGTAGCGGTGGCCGCCTTCGACGACCACCATAGTGCCGTCGTCCAGGAAGCCCACGCCCTGGCCTACCTCCCTCCCCTCTTGGATGATGCGCACGGCCATCTCCTCGCCGGGTAGGATGACAACCTTAACAGCGTTGGCCAGGTCGTTGATGTTCAGCACCTTGACGTCCTCCAGTTCGGCGATGCGGTTCAGGTTGTAGTCGTTGGTGAGGATCGGCGCCTTGAGTTTGCTGGCCAGCCGGATGAGCTTGGCGTCCGCGTCGCGGGCGTCCGGGAAGTCCTCTTCGCTGATCCTCACGGGGATAGGCGCCTCCTTCTGGAGTCGGTTGAGCATGTCCAGCCCGCGGCGGCCGCGGTTGCGTCGGAGGGTTTCATGCGAGTCGGCAACGTGGCGGAGCTCATCAAGGATGAAGCGGGGGACGATAAGGGTGCCCTGGAGGAAGCCGGTCATCGCCACATCGGCGATGCGTCCGTCGATGATGACGCTCGTATCGACGATGATCTCACGGGGGTGCCCGTCGTTGGATCTTGCTACGCCCGGCAGGTAGCGGGAGAGGAAGCCGGCGAACTCCTCTTCGCGGCCGATCATAACGACAACGCCGATCAGCCCGAATAGGAAGCTCACGACGAAAGGCGCAACCCAGGCGCCGACGCCCGGCAGGGTGATAAGGAAGGGGGTGGCCAGGGCGCCCAGCAGGAACCCCGCCAACAGGCCGATGGTGCCCAGAACCAGTTGCAGGGGTGGGATGGTGTTGGACCACTCTTGGAGCCTTTTGAGGGGCGCTATGATTAGGAAGGGAGTTGCCAACGTGCCGAAAAGAATGAAACCCGCCGGCGTTGCCACCAAGAACAGGACGCGCGTCAGTCCGCTATCACCCTCAGCCAGAGCCAGCCCGGAGTACAAGCCGAGGAAACCGAAGAAGATCGCGCCCAGGACGCGGACTACGACAGTCAGGTTTTCGGTCATCCGATAATTGCTCCCCACCCCACCTGGGCGGAGGGACACGCCTCAATGGGAGTCCTCTCCTCAGTTAAGACAGCTTTGGGCCAGCGCTGGCCATCGGCGTGGCTCAACCTGGCTGGAGTATACTGCCTGTCAAAATTGGCTGTCAAAGTTAGCAGTTTGCTAGACGAGATGGGTGAGGATAGAGGCGCCCACGCCACCGATAGCGGCCAGGTAGGTATCCTTGATGACCTTTCCCGCCAGCACGGCCGGAAAGAAGCGCCGGATCGGCATCCTGACAGCTCCCGCTGCCACGCCGGCCAGATCGAACAGCGGGTTGGGAAAGATGGAGAGCAGAAACATGGTTAACGTGCCGCGGCGCTCCATCCATCTTTGGACACGCCCATACTCCGGCCGGTTCTCAAAGATGATGCGACCGCCGTAGCCGGCGGCGTAGCCGGTGAACTCGCCGAGCGCCTCGCCCGTGCCGGCGACGAGGCCCACCCAGATAAAGGCGGGCACGCCGAGGATATCGTCGAGCAGAGCGCCCCCGCCAACGACGCTGGCCACGGCCGGTGAGGGCAAGAGGATGGAGGCGCTGCCCACCAGGTTGATGAGGAAGATACCGGCGTAGCCCCAGGACTTGAGGTTGCTTGTGTCAGCGCCGAAATAGAAGAAGGCGATGGCGAAGGCGGTCATCATCAGGGCGACGCCGATCAGGAGTGTGTACTCCAGCCGCCAGGTGAAACCGAGCCTCGCCGGTGGGGCAGACTCGTCTTCGCGTCGAGTCATGATGCGGATGCCTTCCCGCGTAGCCATGGGCGTGAGGATGACGAGAGGGGCGGGAGACCTAGCCTCTCGCCCCTTAAAGTGGTTCGAACCTAGCCTCTCCTTCTACGCCTGCGAGGTTAGCTGACGGGTTCGGCCGAAGGAGTTGGCCTACTCGCCTGTGGCGAGATTCACCCCGGAGCCCGCATCTGCGGGTGGATCCCCCGCTCCCCCGATCTATCGGGGGATTAGGCGTCGATATCAGTATTAGATTGTCATGAAGCTAGCAGGTAGCCTCGCATATGTCAACGTGGAATGTGGGGAAAGGTTACGAGGGCATGACCTCCGCAAGGTGGCTAACTAGAGCGGTGACCGGGGCGACTTCTGGCTGGGAAGGGCGGCGCCTGCGGCCGGGATCGTCGGCGGGTTCGCTCTGTGGGTGCGGCTGTTTCGGCGGTAGTAGCCCGAAGACCGTCTGGGTTCTACTCACCGGCGACGAGGGGTAGGTTCGCGGCCAGCCAGTCGCGGATGTCCGGCTTCGCCCGCGGGTTGGCAAGGAGCTGTACCCCGTGGGCGGATTCTCCTTCGTAGACGATGACGTCTACCGGCTCGGCCACGGTTGCTGCCAGCGTCTCGGCGTCGGCGGCCTCCGTCTCATCGGACATGAAAAGCACGGCGCGTGGGCTGAAGCTGGAGATGTCGCTGCCCAGGAGGACGCCTCCCTGAGGGTTTGCGCTGGGGGAGATGGAGACGGTAGCTCTGACTTCGGGGAAGGCACCTGAGGCGACGTAGGCGAGGTTGGCGCCCACGCTGGCGCCCACGACGCCGATAGCGTCCGCTTCGACTTCAGTCCGCGTGCTGAGGTAGATGATGGCTGCGGCCACGTCGAAGAGCATGTCGTCCAGGTTCTGAAGCCGGTAGTCCGCATCCTCTCCGTCCCGGACGATGGTGGTGCTCTCCCCGAAGCTTCGCAGGTCGGGCGCGAGCACGGCGTAGCCTTCCGCAAGGAGATCCGGAATTAGGTCTGCCCACTGGGCGCGGCTGCCGTTGAACTGGTGCAGGAGAAGGACAGCGGGAGCGGGGTCTCCGTCCTGGGGGGCGTAGAAGTCGGCTATGATGCGAAGGCCGTCCGCGGCCTGGTATGTGACGCGCTCCGGGCCGCCCGATCCGGACGGCGCGGGCGAGGGCTCTCCGCCCCCTCCATCGCCGCCGCTGCAGGCGGCCAGGGCCAACGCGGCTAGCAGGACGCAGGCGGCGAGGAGCGGGGTTCGGCGCGTGTCAGGGGTAGATCCCCCGCACACGCGTTGCCTCCTCCACACGGGAGACAGCGAGGAGCAGGGCGGCTTCGCGGAGAGAGACGTTCTCTTTCTGGGCACGGGCACAGACCTCCCGATAGGCGCGGGTGATGACCCGCTGCAGCCGTTCGCGGACCTGATCCTCCTCCCAGAAGAAGAACTGCAGGTCCTGGACCCACTCGAAATAGGATACGATGACGCCGCCTGCGTTGGCGAGTATGTCCGGCAGCACCACGACCCCTTTTTCGGCGAGGACGGCGTCGCCTTCCGGTGTTGTGGGCCCGTTGGCCCCTTCTATGACGAACTTGGCCCGCATGTGCCGGGCGGTCTGAGCCGTGATCTGTCCTTCGAGGGCGGCGGGCACAAGGAAGTCTACCTGTAGAGACAGCAGCTCAGCACCGTCCAGGCAGTCGCCTCCGCCCAGGTCACTGAGGCTGGCGCCTTCTCTCTTGCGCCGCCACAGCGTCTGAACGTCAAGGCCCTTCCCGTTGTAGAGGCAGCCGCTGGTGTCTGACAGGCCGACGATTCGCGCGCCTTCGCCGGCGAGGAGAGTGGCGGCCACTCCCCCAACGTTGCCAAACCCCTGTATCGCGACGGTGGCCCCGTCCAGGGAGATGCCGTGGTCGCCGGCCAGCTCTTGGATCAGGTAGAGGATCCCGCGTCCGGTGGCCTCCTTGCGGCCCAGGGTGCCGCCCACGCTGACCGGCTTGCCCGTGACTGCCCCTACCACCGTGTAGCCCCGGTGCATGCTAATGGTGTCCATGATCCAGGCCATGACGCGCTCGTCTGTGCCCATATCAGGGGCGGGGATGTCCTGGTTGTCGCCGATGATGATGCTGATCTCCGTGGCGTAGCGGCGGGTGAGATTTTCGAGCTCCGTCTGGGACAGTGACTTGGGATCGACGATGACGCCTCCCTTGGCTCCCCCATAGGGTATGTTGACGACGGCACTCTTCCAGGTCATCCACATTGCCAGGGCACGCATCTCGTCCAGGGAGACGCTGGGGTGATAGCGGATGCCGCCCTTGGCCGGGCCCCGGGCCAGGTTGTGCTGAACGCGGTAGCCGGTGAATACTTTTATGGAGCCGTCGTCCATCTGGACGGGGAAGCTGGTGGCCAGTTCCCGCTTGCAGGTGGCGAGCACCTGGCGGAGGCCGGGGTCAAGGTTGAGCCTTTGCGCCGCCGACTCAAACTGGGCGATGGCGGTGTCCAGTGGGTTGGTCATAGGCTTAGCTGCCGGGTTGGAGAGGCCCTTGATGTCACTTCGTCTTCGTCATCGGGGCCTAGAGATACGTCCCGAGGGGAGGCTAGCCAGTCGGTCCGTGACGGTTTGTCTACCCCTGGGTTTTGGGCTCGCTACTCGGCGCGCTAACCGCCTCTCCCTCCTTTGGGAGATCGACTTCGTCTGACTTCTCTCCCTTTTTCTTCTCCTCGACGCCCTCAGCCAGCGCCTCCATCTCCTTCAGCAGACTGGGAGGAGAGGACGCTTCTCTGTCGCCGTCCCTGAGCTCCGGCGGCAGACGGAGCAGGATGGGCTGGGGGGGCAGCTCAACCACGATGGAGGCGCGAGCCGGGATGAGCTTGCCGATGATAACGTTCTCCTTGAGACCCAGGAGGTGATCTACCGAACCCTTGATCGCAGCCTCGGTGAGGACGCGGGCCGTCTCCTGGAAGGAGGCGGCGGCCAGGAAGCTGTCCGTGTTGAGCGAGGCCTTGGTCACGCCGAGGAGCACGGGCTGAGCGGTTGCGGGCTCGCCTCCCTCTGCAAGCGCTTTGGCGTTGACCCCCTCGAACCGGAAGCGGTCCACTAGCTCGCCCGGCAGGAGTTCGGAGTCGCCGGGGGAGTCGACGATGACGCGGCGCAGCATCTGGCGCACGATCACCTCTATGTGCTTGTCGTTGATGGTCACGCCCTGGGCGCGGTAGACTTTCTGCACTTCCTCCACGAGGTACATCTGGGCGGCGGCGGGCCCCTGGATGCGCAGGATGTCCTGCGGGTTGAGCGGGCCATCGGTAAGGGCCTGGCCGGCGTGGACCTGGTTGCCCTTTTGCACCCGAAGGCGGGCTGTGGCCGGCACCGTATATTCGCGCTCGTCCCGCTCTTCAAAGGTGATGGAGAGCGCCTTCACCTTCCTCTTGCCCGTGTAGGCGACCTTGCCGCCGGTGCGGGCGAGGATCTCATCCGGCGGGACCAGCGCTTGTTCCGCATCCTTCTTCTTCGATTTCGACTTTGACTTCGGCTTCGGTTGCGGCAGCTCGGCGAGCACCGTTCCCTGCTCTACTTCGGCGCCGTTCTTCACAAGCAGCTTGGCGCCTTCAGGCAGGGTGTAGTCGTCGCGGTATATCTCGGCGCTCACCACCTTGATGTGACGGGTGTCGCCTTCGGTGGTGATCTCAACCAGGCCGTCGATCTCGGAGACGAGGGCGGTGCCCTTGGGTATGCGGGCTTCGAACAGCTCTTCGACGCGGGGAAGTCCGGAGGTGATGTCGATTCCGACCACGCCGCCGGTGTGGAAGGTGCGCATGGTGAGCTGTGTGCCGGGTTCACCGATGCTCTGGGCGGCGATGATCCCAACCGCCTCTCCCCGTGCAACCAGCTTGTTTCGGGCCAGAGCGAGGCCGTAGCAGGGGGCGCAGATGCCCCGATGCGCCGCGCAGGTCAGGGCTGACCGCAAGTAGACGCGGTTGATGCCAGCCTCCACGATGAGGTCAGCGATCTCCCCCGTGATCTCGTTGTTCCGTTCGACAAGGAGTTCGCCGGTCTTGGGATGAGCGAGGTCGGCGGCGGCCCAGCGGCCGACGATACGCTCCTGGAGTGATTCGAACAGCCCCTTCTCCATCGGCTCGCCAATCCAGATGCCGGCGGTGGTGCCGCAGTCGTCCTCAAGGATGATCACGTCCTGGGCGACATCGATGAGACGCCGGGTGAGGTAGCCGCTGTCTGCCGTGCGCAGGGCGGTGTCGGCCAGCCCCTTGCGGGCGCCGTGGGTAGAGATGAAGTACTCCATCACGGTCAGCCCTTCCCGGAAGGAGGAACGAATGGGCAGGTCTATGATGCGGCCGGTGGGGTCAACCATGAGGCCGCGCATACCTGCCATCTGGGAGATCTGGCTGATGTTACCCTTGGCGCCGCTGATGGCCATGAGATACACGCCGCCGTATTCGTTCAGGTTGTCCTGAATCAGTTGCTGCATCTCGTCCGTGGTGTCACGCCAGATGGAGACGGCCTGACTGTAGCGTTCCTCTTCAGTTATGAGCCCCAGGTTGAACTGCTCCTCGATCTCGTCGATCGTCTGGTCGGCGGCGGCGAGCAGCTTCTCTTTCTTCTCCGGCACTTTGAGGTCGTTCATGGCTATGGTGATGCCAGACTTGGTGGCGTACTGGAAGCCGGTGTTCTTCATACGGTCGACCATCTGGGCGGTGTGAGGGCCGTCGAACTGGAGGGTGGCCTCAGACACCAGGTCTTTGAGGGCCTTTTTGTCCATGATGTGGTTGCGGAAGCCCATCTCCTCTGGGAGCACCTCGTTGAAGATGATGCGCCCCACGGTGGTTTCGACGAGTTCACCGTCCGTTCGGGCGTCGCGAACGCGGATGCGGGCGCGAAGGTCTAGGTGTCCGGTATCGTAGGCTATCTTCGCCTCGTCGAAGCTGCCGTATATACCCTGGAAGGTGGTCCCGTTGTCTGATTTGAACTCACCCTGGGCGCCGTCCCTGATGTCCGTGAGGTAGTAGCAGCCGAAGACGATGTCCAGGGTGGGCGCCACGACCGGCTCTCCGTTGGAGGGGAGGAGCAGGTTCTGGGTGGAGAGCATCACCTGGCGCGCCTCGGCTACGGAGGCGCGGGAGAGGGGTATGTGCACGGCCATCTGGTCGCCGTCGAAGTCGGCGTTGAAGGCGGTGCAGACGAGGGGGTGAATCTGGATAGCGCTACCATCGATGAGCACCGGCTCGAAGGCCTGGATGCCCAGCCGGTGCAGTGTGGGGGCGCGGTTGAGGAGCACGGGGCGGTCCTTGACGATGTCGTCCAGGATGTCCCACACCTCCGGGCGGGCGCGCTCCACAATGCGCTTAGCGGACTTTATGTTGTGCGCCAGGCCGCGGGCGACGAGAGCGTGCATGACGAACGGCTTGAACAGCTCCAGGGCCATTCGCTTGGGAATGCCGCACTGGTGCAGCTCCAGTTCCGGCCCCACGATGATAACGGAGCGGCCGGAGTAGTCTACTCGCTTCCCCAGCAGGTTCTGGCGGAAGCGGCCCTGCTTGCCCTTCAGCATGTCTGAAAGGGACTTCAGCTTATGGTTGCCGGCCGTGGAGACCGCGCGGCCGCGGCGGCCGTTATCAATGAGGGAGTCTACAGCCTCCTGGAGCATCCTCTTCTCATTGCGGATGATGATCTCCGGTGCTCCTAGCTCCAGAAGCCGCTTAAGCCGGTTGTTGCGGTTGATGACGCGTCGGTAGAGGTCGTTGAGGTCACTGGTGGCGAAGCGGCCGCCGTCCAGCTGGACCATGGGCCGCAGGTCCGGGGGGAGGACAGGCAGGATGCCAAGGACCATCCACTCAGGCTTGGTGCTGCTCTTGCGGAACGCCTCCACCACGCGCAGGCGCTTGGTGGCCTTCTTGCGACGCTGGCCGCTGAAGTTCTGGATCTCTCCCCGCAGCTTTGCGGCCAGCGCTAGCAGGTCAAGGCGACTGAGGATCTTCATCACGGCCTCAGCGCCCATGCCGGTCTCCAGCATGTCTGGGTAGCGGTCAGAGATCTCGCGCAGCTTCTGCTCGGGGAGCAGCGTGCACTGGTCGTCTCGGATCGGGTCTTTGATCTCCTCTAGAGTTTCGATGAGCTCCTGATACTCCTCTTGGGCGGTCTTCTTCTCCTCCATGATCGCCTTGCGAAGAGGCTCAAGCTCAGCCGTGGCCGCTTCACGTTGCCGGCTCATCTCCGCCACAAGCGCCTTCTCCATCTCCCGCCGCTTCTTGGTCTGCTCCCTCTCAAGCGCTTTCAGGCGCTTCTTGACCTGAGACTGGAGCCGGCGGGACGCGTTCTTGGGTACTGGGGCGTACCGCTCAGCTATGACGAACTCCGCGTCCAGCGCCAGCTTCTTTGTGGAAGGCTTGTCTTCCATCCTGACGATGTCCTGCTCAAGAGCTTCCGCCTTCTGCTCCACGGTTGCGGATTTCTTCTCGTACTCGGCGTCTAGGGTGGCGAGTTTCTCCTCACGCCCGCCCTCCAGCTTGGCGATGGTTTCAGCGGCTGCGTTCTCAACGGCGGCGATGCGCTCCGCGTACTCCTGATCCTTTGCAGTGGCGATCTGGTCCATCTCCTGGCGCAGCGCCTCCAGCGCCTTGTCGCGGACGGCTTCGTTCACGGAGATGACGATGAACTGGGCGAAGTAGAGAACGCGCTCCAGGCTGCGAGGTGAGATGTCCAGCAGGAGGCCGATGCGGCTTGGCGTACCCTTAACGAACCAGATGTGGGCCACCGGCGAGGCGAGCTCAATGTGGCCCATGCGCTCACGCCGTACCTTGGTGCGTGTTACCTCCACGCCGCACTTGTCGCAGACGATGCCTTTGTAGCGGACGCGCTTGTACTTGCCGCAGTAGCATTCGAAGTCCTTGGTGGGCCCAAAGATCTTCTCACAGAACAGGCCGTCCTTCTCCGGCTTCAGTGTGCGGTAGTTGATCGTCTCCGGTTTAGTGACTTCGCCGTAAGACCAGGAGCGGACCTGCTCCGGGGACGCAGTGGATATGCGTAGTGCATTGAAATCGTTAACCTCAAGGGCCAAGGAATTCTTCTCCCTTCTCGAATCCGCTCATGTCGATGCCTAGCTCGGGGATATCGGCAGTGGAGGTCTCCGCCAGCGTGACTCGTTCCTCTTCCTCGTTAAGCACCTCTACGGCAAGACCCAGGCTCTGGAGTTCCTTTACGAGCACCTTGAAGGACTCCGGCACGCCGGGCTCCTGGATGTCTTCGCCCTTTACGATCGCCTCGTAGGTCTTGACACGCCCCACTACGTCATCCGATTTGACGGTTAGCAACTCCTGGAGGATGTGGGCGACGCCGTAGGCCTCCAGCGCCCAGACCTCCATCTCGCCGAAGCGCTGTCCGCCGAACTGGGCCTTGCCGCCCAGCGGCTGCTGGGTGATGAGCGAGTAGGGGCCGGTGGAGCGGGCATGTATCTTGTCCTCCACCAGGTGCACCAGCTTCATCATGTAGATGTAGCCGACCGTTATCGGCTGGTCGAACGCTTCGCCGCTGCGGCCGTCGATGAGCACTTGCTTGCCATATGACGGCGAGGCTAGGCCCTTCTCAAACGGCAGTTTCTCGGCGCGCAGATCAAGATTGCGCATGGACTTCTTGCGTACTCTCTTCTCACCCTGTTGCTCCAGCCAGAGCTCCAAGGCGGCGCGTTTGGCCTCGCCTAGACGGTTCTCATCAAACACCGCTGAGGGGTCATAGCCCTTCTTCTTGAGCCAGGCGTTGACCTTCCCCGCGTCCACGTTCTCGCCGATGCCGTCGTTGCTGGCGCCGTTGGGCGCGGCGAGGATCGCGTCCGCCTGCTCGCAAAGCCAAGTGCGGCTAAGGGCGTCTTCGATAGTGGCTGGGTTACCGCCATCGAACACGGGTGAGACTACTCGAAAGCCCAGGCGGCGGGCGGCCCAGCCAAGGTGTGTCTCCAGCACCTGGCCGAGGTTCATTCGGCTGGGAACGCCGATGGGGTTGAGGATGATGTCCACGGGGGTGCCGTCGGTTAGGTGAGGCATGTCCTCTACCGGCAGGATGCGGGCGATGACGCCCTTGTTGCCGTGTCGGCCCGCCATCTTATCGCCCTCCGCTATCTTGCGTCGCTGAGCGATTGCTATCCTAACCATGGCCTGAACGCCGGGCGAAAGCTCGTCGGTGATGGTGGCGTAAGGAGGCCAGCTGCACTCGTGGTTGGGCTCTCCGTGGTGGGGCCTGCCGGCGTCGTTGTCCGGCCGGGCGAAGAAGCGGGAGTCAATGACTTTGCCGCGCTCACCGTGGGGCACGCGCAGAGAGGTGTCTTTCACCTCGCGTGCCTTCTCGCCGAAGATGGCGCGCAGGAGCTTCTCCTCGGCGGTGAGTTCCGTCTCTCCCTTGGGGGTGATCTTGCCCACCAAGATATCTCCGGACTGCACCTCAGCGCCCACGCGGATGATGCCGAATTCGTCCAGGTTTCTTAGGCTCTCCTCGCCCACGTTTGGGATGTCCCGCGTGATCTCCTCGGGGCCCAGCTTGGTGTCGCGCGCCTCCACCTCGTGCTTCTCCATGTGGATGGAGGTGAACTTATCTTCGCACGATACCGCTTCGGAGATGATGATGGCGTCCTCGTAGTTGTACCCTTCCCAGCTCATGAAGGCGCAGAGGAGGGTCTGGCCCAGGGCGAGTTCGCCCGAGTCTGTGGAGGAGCTATCCGCGAGAGGGTCGCCCGCTGACACCCGCTGGCCGCGTTGCACAATGGCGCGGTGGTTGATGCAGGTACCCTGGTTGGAGCGGAGGAACTTCTGGAGCTTGTAGGTCTTCTCGACTCCGGTATCGTAGTTGACGGTGATGGAGCTGCCGGTGACGGCAGTGACCACCCCTTTGTCCTCTGCGAAGAGGACCTGTCCTGAGTCCATGGCGGTTTGCCTCTCCATGCCGGTGCAGATCAACGGCATCTCCGGCCTCACCAATGGCACGGCCTGACGTTGCATGTTGGCGCCCATCAGGGCACGGTTGGCGTCGTCATGCTCCAGGAAAGGTATGAGCGCGGCGGCTACTGAGACGATCTGCTTAGGCGATAGATCCAGATAGTCGACGTGGTCCGCGGAAGACATCTCGAACCTACCCTGGTGCCGAGCCTCCACACGCTCCGCGAGGAAGTGGCCCTGGTCGTCCACCGGGCAGTTGGCCTGGGCCACCACGTAGTTCTCCTCCTCATCCGCGGACAGGTAGACGACCTCGGATGAGACGAAAGGCTTGACCTTCACGGTGGCCTTGCTGAAGCGGGCGATCCGCTTGGCGGCGTCCTCGGTTATGTGAGATCCGGCTCTGAACATGACCTTGCCCTTGGAGTCACGGAAGCTCTCAGTCAATACGCGCCCCACCAGCTCCGGCGAGTCTGCGTCCAGCTCGCGGATGACCTTGCGGTAGGGGGTCTCGATGAAGCCGTACTGGTTGATGCGTCCGAAGGTGGCGAGGCTGCCGATGAGGCCGATGTTGGGGCCTTCAGGCGTCTCGATTGGGCAGATACGGCCGTAGTGGCTGAAGTGCACGTCGCGGACGTCGAAGCCGGCGCGGTCGCGGGAGAGGCCGCCGGGGCCCAGGGCGGACAGGCGGCGCTTATGGGTGAGTTCGGCCAGGGGGTTGGTCTGGTCCATGAACTGGGAGAGCTGGGAGCCGCCGAAGAACTCCTTGATTGAGGCCACCACGGGCCGGATGTTGATGAGCTGGCTGGGCGCGGTCTCGTGTGGGTCGGTGATAGTCATGCGTTCGCGGATGACCCGCTCCATACGCAGCAGGCCGATGCGGAACTGGTTCTGGATGAGCTCCCCAACTGTGCGCACGCGCCGGTTCCCCAGGTGGTCGATGTCGTCCGGTCTGCCGCGGCTATTGTTGAGCTGGATGATCTCCCGCACGATCGCGATGAGGTCACCGGGCACGAGGACGCGCTCCTGGAGGGAGAGGTTGTGGGCGAGGCGCTTGTTCACTTTGTAGCGCCCCACCTTGCCTAGGTCGTAGCGGCGCGGATTAAAGAATAGGGAGGTGATGAGTCCGCGGGCGTTCTCGATCGTGGGTGGGTCGCCCGGGCGCAGCCTTCGGTAGAACTCCAGGAGGGCCTCTCCCTTGTTCTCACACGCGGGATCACGATCTAGGGTGGACTGGATGAAGTGGTGATCCGGGTCGTCGTCCACGTTCTCGAACATCGCCAGGATGCGCTCGTTGGTGCCCAGGTTCTTTAGCAGCTCTTGCCGCAGGTTCTCGGCCTCGCGCTCAGTCTTCGCTTTCTCGATCTTGTCTTGCAGTTCGTTGAGGGCGGCGCGGCTGGGGTGTTTGGGCAGAAGGTCGGGCTCGTCGATGGCGCGGAGCAGTGTGGTGATGGGGATCTTGCGCTTGCGGTCTACTTTGACGGAGACGACGTTCTTGTTGGAGGTCTCGAACTCCAGCCAGGCGCCGCGGTTGGGGATGAGCTTCGCGTAGCAGAGGTCGCGGCCGCTGGTGGCGTCACGCTCCAGGGTCAGGTAGACGCCGGGAGAGCGCACTAGCTGGGACACGACGACGCGCTCAGCTCCGTTGATGATGAACGTCCCCTGCTCCGTCATGAGCGGGAAGTCACCCATGAATATCTCCTGCTCTTTGACCTCGCCGGTCTCCTTGACCAGGAGTTGCACGTTGACTCTCAGCGGGGCCGCATAGGTGGCGTCACGCTCGCGGCACTCGGCCTCGTTGTACTTGGGCTCTCCAAAGCTGTAGTCGGTGAAGCGCATCTCCAGCCGGTTACCGGTGAAGTCCTGGATGGGGGAGATATCCTTCAGAAGATCGCGCAGGCCTTCGGATCTAAAGATCTTGTATGAGTCGAGCTGGATGCGGACGAGATGGGGCAGGGTGGCCACCTCTGGAATGCGAGCGTAGGACTTGCTAAGGGAGGGCACACCGAACCTGGCCTCAGAGAGGCCCCTGTCTATGACCATGCGAAAGTACTCCTCAAGATGGGGCTAGGTTGGCCTCTTGCGACAAGAAGACAGACGATACCTATCGACGTAGATCAGATGGGGATGCAAATGATGGGGGAAACGAACCGGCCATCGAACAATCAGTGTAGCACTAGCATGGCGGGATGTCAACTATCCGCCGGATGATTTCCGATGGCGAGCGCTTCTATGATCGTCTGCGAAGGTAGAGGGGCGCTTGGCTTGGTATCTTCAGCCTTCTTCTTAGGCAGCGGCCCAGCATCCATCGCTTTCTTCAGCGCCTCATCTATGGTGAGGGGGTGCAGCGATATGCTGGTGTCTTCGTGCTTGCGTTTCGAGCGTTTCCCAGCCATCAGCTAGCGGCCCCTATGTCCATGTGGGATTGCTGACGCGCAACAGGTTTCGGTCGTCGCCGTCTCCGAATCGGCTGCTTCTTGGCAGCTTCGCGCTTGTCTACGTATTCATTGAATTGTTTTTCACCCGTCCCCCGGACGCCGCCTCGAAGCTTCGATCTAGACAGCAACTTGGGATTTTTAAGATCTCGGATGTCGACTCGCCCGTCGTGCTTTTCGAGGAACGGATACCAGTCGGGATGCGCGAATAGCAGCCTCCCCAGCGCTCTCTCAGGTGGCTGGTCTGGACCGCCGAAAATCGTAATGACCTTACCGCCTCGCTCCCTGATCTCACGGTTCACCCTGGCACCTGGTTCCTTTTGCAATAGGTCGAATGTCACGAACACTAGATCAAACGTCCGTGCGAAGGCAACCAGCACTCCGTCATCTTTCTCTTGTGCAATGCCGTGCTCATAGACCGTTTCTACGTCCCAACCTAGATCACGGAGCATCTTCACGAATAGCGCACTTGTTTGCGTATCCGTCAGGAATTTCACGCGGCTTCAGCATCCAAGAACCGCTCGAATTGGATGGCCTTCTTGATCTGGTTTATCTCAAGATGAGGGTAATGCTCGCGAATGCGGTTGTAGCTAGCTCCGCGCTCGCGAAGGCCCTGAATGACTGCGGTCTGGATGGTAGTCCCCCGCAGAACAGGCAGTCCAGACCTAAGCCCAGGGTCGACTTCAACATATGACTGGAAACGGTCGGGGACAAGGAGAGCATCGGCACGTTCCCTGAGCCGGGCGAATTCCTGCCCCATGATTTCAACCGCCGCCTTCTGTCCTTTTCGAGTAGATGCCGTGACCTGCCATGCATCCGGTCGGTCAACGAACACGTCCGGCCCCTGCATGAAAATCCGCACATCAGCCCACGCCGGCCCAGGCGGTCCAAACCGGTCACGCAAATGCTTCGCGGTTTCCACGGCTGGAAGCAGTGAGACGCCTTTGTCGCGGAGCATTCTCAAGATTCTCAGATAAACAACAGCGTCGAACGTGTACCCGACTTGCCTGCTGCCCTCAGCATCGGTCGCCGCGACAGTCTGAA
>JADFRV010000041.1 GCA_022561095.1 Chloroflexota bacterium
AAGTATAGATGAAATTCGAGTCCTCCAGCAACCGATTTGCCGCATCAAGGGAGCTGAGAGTTGAGAGGTGAGAGCTGAGGCGATTCCCCACGGGGTCGTATGTGAAACTCTCCTCAGGATTGGACGGTTGAGGATGCATCGCTTGAACGAGTCGGTTGAGCCCGTCGTAGACATAGTCGTTGACCCCGTCGAGGTCAGTCAAGCTCGTGCGGTTGCCCACGGCGTCATAGGTGTAGTTGAAGCTGGCAATGGGGCTGCCAGCTTGGTCATGCACGAGGCTGGTGAGCTGGGAGGCGGCATCGTAAGTGTAATTGGCCACGGCCCCATTGGGCAGGATCATGCTGGTGCGGCGGGAGAGGGCATCGTAGGTGAAGGTGACCACCCCGAAGGCGCCACCCGAGGTGAGGTTGGTCAACCGATTCAGGGCATCGTGGATATACAGAAGGGAAATCCCAACACCCGCACTCGTAAAGTTGGTATTCATACGGTTGCCGTTCTTGTCATAGAAGTGCGTCAGGGTGGAGGCCGGCTGCGCTATGGAGGCCGCCGTGTCTGCCCGGGTCACCCGGCCGAGACCATCATATTGGAAACTCAAATCGCTGTCGGCATCCTGGGCCAGGATGAGATTGCCTACCAGGTCATAGTCAAAGGTGACGACTTCCCCGGTGGGCAAGGCCTTCTGGAGGAGCTGATTTGCCGCATCGTACGTAAAGGAGATGGTCTGGCCTTTGGCATCGGTGGTGCTCACGAGGTTTCGGGCGAGGTCGTAAGCGAAGGTCTTGGCCTGCCCGAGCGGATTGGTCGTCTGGATGAGCTGATTCACCTCGTCATATGTGAAGGTGGTCGTCTGCCCGTTGGCATCAGAGACGGAGGTCAAGTTTCCGTTCGGGTCATAAGTATACTGCGTGATCCCCCCGGACGCGTCGGTGACCTGGGTCAGCCGGTTCATCGCATCGTAAGCGAATTGGGTCACCCGCCCCAGGGCATCGGTCGAGGTCACCACGTTGCCGGCGGCGTCATAGCTGAGACTCGTGGTGTTGCCTCGGGGATCCGTCGTGCTGATGAGGTTGCCTGTCGCATCGTAGGTAAAGGTGGTGACGTTGCCCAGGGCATCGGTGACGCTGCTGAGCAGGCCCCGACTGTCGTAGGTGAGGGTGGTGGCGTTGCCCAAGGCATCGGTGATCTGGGTCGGGTTGCCCTTCCCGTCATAGCTGATCGTCGTCGGGTTCCCCTCCGGGTCGGTGATGCTTGTCACCTGGTTGAAGACCGGCTCGTAGGTGAAGAAGGTTTGGAGGAGTCCGATAAACGGACCCCGCTGCACGGTGCGGAGCAGGTTGCCCGCATCGTCATAGCTGAGGGTGATCACCGAGCCGTCGGGCCGGGTGATCTCGAGCGGTAGGCTGTTGCCGCTCCGCTTCACTGTGGTGGTCCGCCCGAGAGGATCGATCGTCTGGGTGGCCGCCCCGAGGGGGTCGGTTTCGATCTGCGTGGGTCGGTTCAGGCCATCGGTCAGCTGGGCAGAGACGTCCACCGGGATGGGGGTCGCGGGCGTCCCTGCTGGGACGTTGTTCAAAAGGCCCTGCGCATCCGAGGGGGTGATGGTGCGTTCCTCCCCTGTTGGATGGATGACGCGACTCAGCCGGCCAAAGCCGTCGTATTGATATTGCGTCACCGCCCCGCGGGGATCGGTCTTCGCAATGACGCGGTGGCGGCCGTCGTAACCATATTGCGTCGTTGCGCCGTCGGGAGTGGTGAGCGCGGCCAGATCCCCCGCCCCATCGATGCTGAACTGGGTCGTCCGCCCGGCCGGATCGGTAATACTGGTCAACTTTCCGCCAATATAGCTGAGGCTTGTCACCCCGCCCACAGGATCGGTGATGCTCACCAGTCTATCCGCGGCATCATAGGCAAAGACGGTCCGGTTGCTGTTGCGGTCCCGCGTCTCCAGGTGGAGCCCACTTGCCGAGAAGCGATGCTCGGTCCCGTCCTTCATCCGCCTGAGCCACGTATCGTCGGTCGCGTCTTGCGGAGTCCCCTGGTCGTTCCGGGTGAGCGTGGAAAAGTCTCCCGGCGGGGCTTGGGGGCGGTTCGGATCCCCTACGCGGAAGGCCACACTGGTGGCCACGCCGTCGGGAAGCCGGAATTGCTCGCGGAACGCTCCAGTCCCGGCATCCAAGACAACCACGAAACTTCGGAATTGCCGAGAGCCCACGGTCTCAGTCGCCGTCACAAACACGCGCTGCCCGTCCGGGCTGACGGTGATGCCGTCTGCACTGGGGACCGGCAGGGTCACGGTCCCCGCCACCTGGAGCGTGCTGGTGTCGACGACCGTCACCGTCGGGGTGCGGCTCGTCACGAAGAGGCGTCCCGCCGGGGTGAGGGCGAGGCCAAAGCCTGCATGGCCCAAGCTGAGCGTGGTCTGAAGGCTGTTCGTCGTGGTGTCGATCACCGCGACCCCTGGGGCGACCCCCACGAAGAGTGTCTGGCCATCTGCACTCAGGGCCATCGTGCGCACGGTCGGCTGGGCCCCGAGGGAGATGGCGGCTACTAGTGAGCGCGTCTGGACATCGATGACCGCGATATCCTGGGTAGCCTGCTGCGCGGCATAGGCGAACCGACCGTCCGGCGAGAGTGCGAGGCCTGCCCCGCCGCTGCCGGAGAGGGGCAGGGCAAAGACGATCTGGCGCGTGGGGACATCCACGATGGCAAAGAAGCTCGGATTGCCCGCGACCACGAAAAGGGTGGCCCCATCCGGGGAGACGGCCAGATCCGTCACCAACAGAATGTCGACCGAACCGAGGATTTCTTGCGTCCTGCCGTCAATGACCAGGACTCCTTGCTCTGGCGTCCCCACAAATATCATGTCCCCGGCCGGAGAGGAGATCACCACGTCGGCTGCAAGGATCGTGGGGAAGACGAACTGAATATCGCCCGTGTCCGGATCGAGGGCGCTGGCCGCTCCAAAGGTCGTGGTCCCGGGGCTCATACTGGCATAGAGGAGGGGGGTGGTCCGGAAGGTGAGGGCGGTACCGTCCCCCTCGGTGATCACTACGGAGTCGCCGGGCTGGGGATGCAGCCGCTGGAGTCCCTGGACGCCCCAGCCGGCGCCGAAGGGGCTTTGTTGCCGATTGTGGATGACCACCCGCGCATTGGGGCGAACGGTCTCTGGCGTCAGGCCCGGGACCGGAATGCCGAGATCCTGAAGCGGTGGTCCACCAAAGGCGTTCGTGGTGGCGAGCGTGCTCTGGTAGTCGTTGGAGACGGTCACATCCACCCGATAGCTTCCGGTGGGTAGCACGTTCCCGTTTCTATCTTGCGGTTCCCAGCTAAAGGCATAGCGGAACGTCCCGGGCTGAGGTTGAAAGATCCGCTCCTCTTCCAAGGGCCCGGCCCGGAGTTGCCACCTGACCTGCTGGGGCAGCGTCGTCGCGAGGGGATCGAGCAGGGCCTCGGTACGGATGAGGGGGTGCGGGTCGGCGGTCGCCGAGCTATAGGTCAGGGTGAGGGAATTGGCTCGACCGAGGGTCCTGGTGGAAGGAAGCACCTGATCCAGGAACAGCGTGCCGTCCTGCGCACCGACCCGCGAGCCGACTTGCGCGCAACATTTCTGCGGGGAGTTCTCGACCGACACATCTCCCAATTCCTGCAGCACGGGTGCACGGTTCTCCGTGATCGGTAGCAAAAGAGCGATGCACGAAAAATGCGGGAGCTGGGCCTCAAGGAATTGCCCATCGGCACTCACCCGGGCCATGCCCGGATCGAAGAAGGTCACATCGGGATTCTGGTCGCTATGGTTGGCAAAGCCAAAAGGGACGTCCGTGCCAGGGGGTAGATTCAGGGTATTGGCGATGCGGACCGTGACCGGTTGGGCAAAGGTGAGGTTCTCGGGAGTGAACTGGACCCCCGCCAGATAGGCCTGCCCTTCGGGGACCTTTAGCGGGAATTCGTCGGCTGTCGGAAAGACCGTGGCGGTGACATCGATGGCGGTCCCCACGGCGCCGGCCGGGAAGATGACCTGGACCGTGCCGGTGCTATCGGTGTGACTGCCGCCATTTGAGTCGATGCGGGTAGCCACCTGATCGAAGGGTTCCAGGCGCACGGTCCCGACGGTGCTCTCGCCGCCTACCTCCGGGGCCTGGCTCCAACCGCCAGCGGTGCCAAGGCCCACTCCCAGGGGCTTCTCCCACATCTTCTCCAGCCCCGTGAACAGCCCATTGACGTGGGCCTGAGCCCCCGGATCCAGGCGCTCGCCCGGGGGCGGGGCCGGCGGCACCTCTCGCGACGGGAACCCGGAGATGTACTCCGAACTCAGGAAATCCTGTACCTGCGCCCGCCTATTGGGATACTGGGAGAAAGAGAGGGAGGTCACAATGAGCGTAGAGAGAAGGAGGGCGGCGACCAAACCGATGACAGCCACCTCAACCCAGCGATACCGCCCCAGCAAGCGCAGGCCCGTAAACACCAGGATAAAGGCCCCTGCGATCAAGGCGATCTCCATGCCCCCGCGGCTGACGGTGGCGGCCACCGCCGCCGCCAGAACCAGGCCGCCCAGGGACCAGGCGATACGGCTGCTTCCGTTGGTCAGGCCCGGAACGAACAGCAGGATGACCAGCACGAACGCGAGATAGCTGCCCAGAGTGGTGGGCTCCAAGAAGGTCGAGACCAGCCGACGCACCGGCACGTCCAGCGGGAAGGCGCTGAAGATCCCCTCCGGTACGCCCTCGAAGAGCCTGACCCAACTGGCGGGCAGCAATCCCCCTTCCGCCTGCTTCGAATAAAATGCCATGGCGTCCACTCGATCGCTCCAGAAGGAAGCGCTCAGGACGAACCTTTCGATGAGTCCGAACAAGGCGACAGCCAGGCCCACCAGGATGACAAGGCGCAGGCCCGACAGAATGTGATGCCGATCGGCCAGAAGGAGGCGGCCCCCCAAGTACAGGAGCAGCGGTGCGGCGAAGCGTCGTCCGTACGTTAGCTTGGGCGACAGCTCCTCGGAAGAGACAAGAAAGTCCACTGCTAGCAGCAACACAAATGCGATGGCCAGCAGATCGGCCGCCAGCAGGGGTGTAAAAGCCGCCTCCCTCCGACGGTAGCGGATGACCAGAGCCCCCACGCCAGCGGCCAGGAGTATGAAATAGAAGCCCTCCTTATACGTCAATAGGAGCCGCACGGTCTCCGCCGAGACATGGGGGGCGATGAGCGCAACTACCAACCGTTGAAGGGCGAACCAGAGGACAAGGACGCCGACGAACAGAACCGGCTGGCGAAGGGTCGCCAGGGCAAACAGAAACAGCATGACTAAATCCAAGATGAGAACAATCCAGAGGGCGGGCCTAGCTTCCTGCAGAATGAGGGCGGCAAGAAGTACGGGCGCCACGAACAGCACAGCCAGCAGACTGGCGCCTAGGGCCGCCGGCAAAGGAGTCAGCGCCTGGCTTGGGGCGAACCAGCCACCGAGTCTGAACAGCGCCTTCCCTGGCAGCGATTTCGTCAGCATCGTCCTATTGGCAGCCCCGGCGGTCAACGGGCAGGGCCATAAAGGGCGACCTTGCGGGCCGGGGACGGTGGAAGTGCCTGCTGGTTCAGGGGCTACCGCGCCCCCTTCGTGCTCAGAACCAGGACGACGGTCTTGAGAATGATCGCCAGGTCGCCGGTGATGGGGTGATGGCGCACGTACTCCAGGTCATAGCGGATCTTCTGGTCGTGGGTGATATCGGAGCGACCGTTGACCTGGGCCAGGCCGGTCATGCCAGGCTTCACCTTATGACGCTCGTGGAAGTGAGGTGGCCAGTGCGCCACGATCTCCGGCATATCCGGTCGCGGTCCCACCAGGCTCATATCCCCCTTTAATACGTTCAGGAGCTGCGGAAGCTCATCCATAGTGGTCTTGCGTAGCACCCATCCGATCTTCGTAACGCTGGGGTTGCGCTCACGAGGGCTAAGGAGGAGCTTCGTCAGGTCACCCTTAGGAATTCGATCTGAGATGCCGTTCTCCGCGCCGTTGACCATGGTACGGAACTTGTAGAAGATGAACTGCCGTCCGCCCAGCCCGACTCGCTTCTGTTTGAGGATGACAGGCCCGGGACCGTCAAGCTTAATGAGGATCAGGGCCAGGAGCCAAATCGGCGCGAGGACACCCAGGGCGAGTAAGGCCCCGATTATATCCAACCATCGCTTGACGGCCGAGGTCGGGTAGGCGTCCACCTCGAAAGAGGCCTCCGCGCCTTCCGCGAGAGGTTCGACGACGGCGTTCTGCGGCGTTTCCGGCGCACCCTCGCCGGAAATAGGCCAGTCGGCCGGCTTTGGCTTCTTGCTCTTAGTAGGCAGCATCTTATCCAAGTGTTAAGAACGTCCCCGTTAGTTTATCAGTTAACTTGCGTCGCGGGTGCCGCCGCGCCGGAATCGCTTCGCGAAGTCTGGAGGTGTTCCGCCAGCGCCTCTTGCCAGGGTCGCAACTCAATGCCCAGACGGGCGCCACGGACGTTGGCCAGGGCGGAGAAGGCTGCTTTGCGGTAAGGAGCCCCGAACTCTCGCTGCGTGGTGGGCTCCACCGGGATACCCTCCAGGCCGGACAAACGCAGGATCTCCGCCGCCCACTCCAGGCGCGAGCAGTACCCGCTGTTTGAGAGGTGGTAGACTCCCCAGGCCGGTTTCTGTATCAGGCGGACAACGGCACCGGCCAGGTCCACGGTCCATGTGGGCGAGGCTACCTCATCCGTCACCAACCGCAGCTGTCCCTGCTCTCTCGCCGCTTGCACGATCTTCTCGGGAAAGCTCACGCGCCCCGGGCCGTAGAGCCAGGACGTCCGCACAACGTAGTACCGCTCCAGGAGAGACTGCACGTACCGCTCCCCCTCCAGCTTAGAGCGGCCATAGGCGTTGATCGGGTTGGGCTCGTCCTCCTCATGGTAGGGCTCAGCCTTCTCCCCGTCGAACACCTCATTGGTGCTGACGTAGAGCATAGCCGCTCCGGCGCGGGCGCAGGCCTCGGCCGCGATGCGGGTCCCCTCGCCGTTCACCTGCAGCGCCCGCGCGGGGTCTGCCTCACAGCCTGCGGTATCAGTCCAGGCCGCGATGTGGATCACCACCTCCGGCCCAAACCCGCGGACAGCCTCCCGCACCTTGCCGGCGTCGGTGACGTCCAGCTCCGCATGGCCCGGAGCCGACACCTCGTGGCCGGCGAGCGCAGCCTGAAGGGCTCGTCCCAGCTGACCCTGGCCGCCCGTGATAAGGACGCGCATCTACTTGAACGTGACCTCCCAGTCGAAAGGTATCTGGTCGGTATCCCAGGGGAGGCGGTGCTCATCCGGCTCCTCCCGGTCGTACACCTCCGAAGGAAAGTTGACGAGGAGGGAGGGCTCCCCGCCAATCGTCTTGTAGCCGTGAGCGACACCCACTGGAATCTTGAGGACAATGTTGTTGTTGTCGCCCAGGTAAAACTCGTTGACCTCACCGCGGGTGGCCGAGCCCTCGCGCATATCGTACAGGCCAACCTTGATCATCCCCTTCACCACCACGAAGAAGTCGTCCTGCTTCTCGTGGTAGTGCCAGGCCCGCACCACGCCCGGGTAGTTCATGGAGACGTAGCACTGACCGAACTTCGTGAAGATCGGGTCGTCGCTACGCAGGATCTCCATCAGGAAGCCGCGCTCGTCGGCATGCCTGGCGAGCTGCTTCACCTCCACTCCCTGGATCATTGGGGCGTTCCTCCTTCAGGGTCATACGGTACGCCGCTGGCCAGCCGGTCACCGTACTGGCGCTGGTAGTAGTCGCGGAAGGGGCCGGCGTAGATGGGCTCCCACCACCAGCGGTTCTCCTGATACCACTGCACCGTCCTCTCCAGAGCGGAGAGGAAGTCGTGTTGGGGGGCCCAGCCCAGGGCCCGCAGCTTCGACGAATCGACGGCGTAGCGGCGGTCGTGACCCTTGCGGTCCTCCACGAAGCGGATGAGGCTCAGCGGCTTCTCCAACAGCTGGAGGAGGGCTTTCGCCAGGCGAATGTTCTCCTCCTGGTTGTCGGCGCCGATGTTGTACACCTCCCCCGGCTCCCCCTCCCGCGCGATGAGCTCCAGGGCGCGGCAGTGGTCCTCCACGTACAGCCAGTCGCGGACCTGACGGCCGTCGCCGTACAGGGGCAAGGGCTCATCCCTCATGGCGCTGGTGACGAACAGGGGCACCATCTTCTCGATGTGCTGGCGGGGCCCGATGTTGTTAGCGGCGCGGGTGATTATGACGGGCAGGCCGTAGGTCTCGAAAAAGGCGTTACACTGGGCGTCGCCGCCGGCCTTGCTCGCGGCGTAAGGGCTGCGGGGGTGAAGGGGATCACTCTCCTTGGCCCGGGCGCCGGGCGACATCTCCCCGTACACCTCATCCGTGGACACCTGCACGAAGCGTTTGACGTTCGGGTGGCGGCGGGCCGAGTCCAGGAGGACGTGGGTGCCGAGGACATCGGTCAGGATGAAAGAGCCGGCCTCCATGAGAGAGCGGTCCACGTGAGTCTCGGCGGCGAAGTTGAACACCACGTCCACCTCCGCCATCAGCCCGTCTACTAGCTCGCCGTCACATATATCGCCTTGCACGAAGCGGTAGCGGGGATCGCCCTCCACGTCCCGCAGGTTGGCGTGGTTGCTGGCGTAGGTCAGCTTGTCCAGGTTGACCACCCGGCAGTCGGGATAGCGCTCCAGCAGGTGGAGGATGAAGTTGCTGCCGATGAAGCCGCAGCCGCCGGTAACCAGGATGCGCGCGTCGTCCAGCATCTCTATCCCTCAGGCATCCCGATCTCGCTGTGGTCGCCCAGGGTGAGGCTGTAGCTGCCGCCCACCGCCTGGCCGCCGCGCAGCGTCACGTGGCGTCCAATTAGGCTGCGATCGATGGGCCAATGGATATCCTCAATGCTGGTGTTTTCCAGAATGATGCTCCCCTCCACGCGTACACCCTTGAGGCGACAGTGGTGGTCTATGGTCGTGAACGGACCCACGTAAGAGTCTATGATCTCGGTCTTCTCACCGATAACCAGGGGCCCCCGCAGCACGCTGTTTACCACCCTGGCGCCCTTCTCCAGGATCACCGGCTCGTAGACGCGGGTGCGCTCGTCCACCTGCCCCCGGTTGCTGGGCGCCAGGCTCTGGAGCACCATGCGGTTCGCCTCCAGAATGTCGTCCATCTTGCCGGTGTCGATCCAGTAGCGGTCCAGCAGCTCCGCCTGAACGTCGAGACCCTTATCGATGAAGTACTGGATCGTGTCGGTGATCTCCAGCTCGCCGCGGGCGGAAGGCTTGATCCGCTCCACCGCCTCGAAGACGTGCTGATCGAACATGTAGACGCCTATCACGGCCAGGTTAGAGGGAGGGCTGGCAGGCTTCTCCACGATGCGCGTGACGCGGCCGTCGACGAGCTCGGCGATACCGAAGGCCTGGGGGTTCTTCACCGGGTGAAGCAGTATCTGGCAGTTGGCGCCGTTCTCCCGGAAGCTGTCCACAAACGGCTTGACGCCCCCCAGGAGGAAGTTGTCACCCAGATAGAGGACGAAGGCCGTCTCACCCATGTAGTCGCGGGCGATCTTGACCGCGTGGGCGATACCCAGAGGCGCGTCCTGCTGGATATACTCCACGCTGGCACCGAAAGCGGAGCCGTCGCCCACGGCGGCACGTATCTGATCCGCCGTATCCCCCACGACGATGGCGATGTCAGTGATGCCGCACTCCACCAGCTGCTCGATGGTGTAAAAGAGGACCGGCTTATTCGCGATGGGCACGAGCTGCTTGGCGCTCGTGTAGGTGAAGGGCCGCAGACGGCTGCCCTTGCCACCGCTAAGGATGAGGCCCTTGAGCGTGCGTACCCGCTTGCTCTTCTTCTCCGACAACTGCTCCTTAGTCGACGGCATCTTGTCCTCCCTCGAGTTGGCTTACGTCTCCCGGACCGGGGCGCTGCGTCTCCGGACCAGGCTTGCGAGGTGCCAGAAGAAGGCGCGCGCCTCCCGCGGCAGCCTGCGTATCGCTCTGGGGTGCCTTATCAAGTAAAACGGCCCAGACACGAAAAAGTATAGGGCCAGGGCGGACAGCAGGTGCAGGGGCGACTTCCGCTTGCGCAGGAAGAGGAAGGCGTTGCGCCGGAACAGGTAATGGTATTCGGCGTCCGGGGCCTGGGAACGGGCTGTCTTGTGCCACACACGGGCGCTCGGCACGTAGTAACACTTGTAGCCGGCCTCCACCGCGCGGGCGCACCAGTCAGTCTCCTCCCAGTAAGCGAAGTACTCCTCATCCAGAAGGCCCACGCGATCCAGGGCCGGCCGTGGTATCAGCATTGCCGCGCCCTCCGCATAGTCACGTAGCGCCACCTGCTCATACTGCCCGCGGTCCTCCTCGCCCCGTCCCACCTGCTGGGCGGTGCCCGCCCACGCGTTCACGCGGCCGCCAGTAGAGCAGATGACAGCTGGCCGGTCGTAGAAGTATATCTTAGGGCAGAGAGCGGCAGCGTCGGGCAGCTCCTCCGCGGCCCGGACCATCTCGTTAAGAAACTTCGGATCAACAGTCACGTCGTTGTTCAACAGCAGCACGTAGTCGGCGCCCCCGGCCAGCGCCTCCCGTATCGCCAGGTTGCAGCCGCCGGCGAAGCCCAGGTTCTCCCCGCTGGCGATGAGATGCACGGAGTCGCCGAACCGCTCCTGCAGGACCCGGACATCATCTCCGGAGGAACCGTTATCTACAACGATGGTCTCGTAGTTGGGGTACGCGATCCCCCGGAGGGACTCCAGACACTCGGTAGTGTCGGCGAGACCGTTCCAGTTGATGATGATGACGGAGACTTTAGGTGAAGCGTCCAATGTTAGTCGCCCCGCGGAAGCGAGTCAATGGCATGAAACCACAGGGTGGAGCGATTGGCAAGCGCCGGGGGGTGCATCGAGATATCCGATGGCGCGCCTCGCTACCGTACACGCCTATCGACCGGAACCGTATGCCGATATTAGCACCTGGCCCAGCCCGGGAGCGGCGCTAGAATTTGCTATCCGCTGGCTGATATAATCGCCCCGACTTGAGCAGAGGCACAACTAGGGCTAGGCGAACGCGTTTCAACGTGTAGCGAGGCTGATAGGTGAGTCGGAGCGAGGGTAGGGAACAAATGGCGCAGGTCCGAGCGCACACGATAGAAGACGACGGCGAGCGGATGATACCGGAGTTTCACCACGATGCCGTCGTCTACGCCGAGCACATGGTCCGTTACCTGTTCGCGTCCAGGTTCGTGGCAGGCAAGACGGTACTTGATGTAGCAAGCGGTGTGGGGTACGGCTCCGACATGCTCAAGGCGGCCGGCGCGGCTCAGGTTATAGGAATCGATCGATCCACTGAAGCGATCACATACGGCCAAGAGCACCACTCTGCATTGGGTTCTGAATACCTCTTGGCTGATGCCGGATCCCTGCCACTCCGTGATCGGCAGCTTGACGTGGTGGTGTCGTTTGAGACCATCGAGCACGTCCTCGACTATCGGCTTTTCCTCACCGAAATTCAGCGCGTCTTGCGTCGAGGCGGACTGCTGATTATCTCGACTCCCAACAAGCTTACCTTTCCTGAGGGTAACCCTTATCACACGAAGGAGTTCACGTTCACGGAACTGAAAGAGGCCCTGACGACGCGTTTCGAGCACATTGGGATGTTCCCTCAGGACAACTGGATCACCAGCGCAATATTGTCGCCTTCCACGATGGAGCGGGCGGATGAGCCTATAGGCGGCAACGCCAAGATATTCAAGACTGTGGGACGGCCAGCCGAAAAGACCCTGTACATCGTAGCTCTGTGCTCCGATGCCCCGCTGCCAAAGGTCAGCCAGCAGGTAGCTATGACTGATATCGCCGAGCTGGAGCGCTACGTAGAGGAGATCGGACGTATTGGTGCGGATGTCCACCGCCTCTCCAGCGATGTCGCAGAGCGGGACGCCGCCTTGGCCGGCAAGGACGCCGCCTTGGCCGACAAGGACGCCGCCTTGGCCGACAAGGACGCCGCCTTGGCCCACAAGGACGCCGCGCTGGCCGACAAGGACGCGGCGCTGGCGCAGCGCCAAGAGGCTCTAGAGCAGACCACGCAGGAACTGATCACATTCCGCCAGTCGCTCGGCTACCGCATCCTCGAAGGCTACCGGCGGCGGATCCGCTGGCTGTTCCCTCCCAACTCCCACCGTGGCCTCCCTTATCGTGCCTTGAGGCGGCTGGTGAGGTGGCTCGCAAAGCGGCGATGATCGTGCTCCTTCTCTCGATTCGCGAATCTATCCTGCGCGATGAAGAGAAGCCCGATACAGTTGTGAAAGTGCCAAACCAAATGAAGGTATGCCAATGACCAGGATCGGCTTCCTAAGCGAGCGGATGCTTCGCGGCTTCGGCGTAGACCTTGTGATCCACGCACTCGCCAACGAGCTGGCGGCTCGAGGTCACGATATAACGGTCTACAGTAGCGTTGCGGAAGACCTCGGCCCTCACCGCTACCGCTTGGAGCGTATCCCAACTCGGGCGAGCTCTCTATTCCCCGTCTATGATCGATCCGCTCGCCACTGGGCCGAGTACATAGACGACGGCGACCACGACGTGCTGTTCATCGAGTCCTTCCCCTTCTTCAGCCTCATCCCCCGCCTGCGCACAGCCACCGTCGCTGTCGACCACGGCGTCAGCCCGACTACGGGGATGTCCCTGGCTAAGAGGGTAAACTTCGCCTATATGCGCCTTACCCAAGAGCGGCTGTTCTTCCCCCGGGCGGCAGCGGTTGTAACGGTCTCTAACTTTGTCCGCTCCCGCCTGCCCGGGCCGATTGCCTCCCGTTCCCAGGTTATCTACAACGGTGTTGACCACTACCCGGCCGCGATCCCGTCGGATCGAGAGCGGATGCGCTCGCGCCTCGGGGTCCGTCCGGAGGAAACCCTACTCCTCTACGTTGGCAGGCTGAGCCCTGAGGGGCAACCATACAAGGGAACTAGCGATCTCATGGCTGCTGCCGCCGCCTGGCGCGGGCAGGCCCCCGAGCTCCGGATGGCCATGGTCGGCCACGGCAGTGAGGCTGACGCAAGTAGGATCGGAGAGACGGGCGCGATCCCCCTCACCGACGTCCCCTCTGATGAGATGCCGTCCGTCTATGCGGCAGCGGACATATACCTTACGGCCAGCCAGTGGGAGGGCTTCGACTTGCCCATTCTGGAGGCTGCCTCCCAGGGGGTCCCATCGGTAGCCCTCCGAGTCGGGGCCCACCCGGAAATCGTCCGTCATGGGGAGACCGGAATCCTCACCAGCGACGTCCAGGAGCTCTTTCACGCAGCGCGGCAGCTGGCTGAAGACCTGCCGAGGGCCAGGACGATGGGGGAGGCCGCACAGAGACACGCCTCAGCGTTCACCTGGGTAAAGGCCGCCGATGCCTACGAGGCCCTCGTACAGGAGTTGGGAAGAGCAGAGGCCTCCTCGCCCGCTCCGACCCCCAGGCCCCGCCGGGCACCGCCCAGCCAGAGCTTCTCCGGCGCCTCGACAGAGGTCCAGCCCGAGGGAGACCTCTCCTCGGGCGGCAAGGGGGAGCGTCCTCCCTCTGACGTGACCGCCATAGTTCTGAACTACGGAATTGCCTACCCCGTCTTGCGCAAGTGCGTTGCATCCCTCATCGCCCAAACGTGCCCAGTGCAACTCCTCGTGGTGGACAACCACTCCCCTCGCAACCAGGATGCTCTCGATGCCTTGGAAGCAGAGTTCCCAGCCGTGTCAATCCTGAGGCTCGATCGCAACTACGGCTTCGCCGGAGGGATGAACCGGGGGGTGGATGCCGCCAACACCGAGTTCGTCCTCCTCCTCAATAACGACGTCGTCCTCGCCCCCGACGCCGTAGTCGAGATGCGACGCGTGATCGACCTGGGAGAGGACGTTGTCGGGGTAGCACCGAAGATCCTTTTTGAGTCATCCCCGAATGTGATCGACGCCATCGGCAACCTCATTAACCCCCAGGGCTTGGCTTACAACATGGGGATCGGCCAGTTGGACATCGGGCAATACGATCGAGTGGAGCGCAGCTTCGGCGCCTGCTTCGCAGCGACCTTACTCCGGCGGAAGGCCTTCCGCCCGGGCCTTGTTGGTCCCCTCGACGAGCGGTTCTTCATGTACTATGAGGACGTCGACTGGTACTTCCGCGCGGTCGTGCTGGGCTTCCGGTTCCTCACTGCCCCCAGGGCCGTGGTCTACCACGCTCACTCGCTGACCACCCGCGAGCTCCCCTACAGCTTCAAGTACCGCCTAACCATGCGGAATCTCCTGTGGACTGTGGTACGAAACTTCTCCGGGAGGCGCGCCCGTAGGGCCTACCTACGTATCGCTTTAGGCTTGGTCCGGAACGCCGTTCGCGGCCCTCACCGCTGGGCGAGCCTGGCCGCTGTGATGGAGGCCACCCTCTGGTCTCCTGTCTACTTGCTGGCTCGCCGCCAAGTGCAAGGCCGCAGGAGGAGAGAGGATCAGGAGCTATTTGACTTCTCTCACGGAGAGCAGCCCTACTTCGACCCTGTCACGTACACGCCGCAGCGACGTCTTGAGGTGCTGGAGGCCATGTACCGGCGTCTGTCTCTGTTGACGGGTGAGGAACGGCACCGCCGCATCGCCGAGACGGCCGCCTCCCTCTCCGCAACCCGCCTCCGTTTTGATCGAGAATTCGTGCGGGATCTGCTAAGACCTTTGGTCGAAGAGGAGCCCACCTGTGTCCATGAGTTCCTCGAATCACTCGATTTGTAGGCGGAGTAGGGTCAGTTCCAGGTTGATCGCCGATCCTGCCGGAGTCTGGCGCTACGCCGTTCTGCGATTATCTGTCATCCACGCCACGCACCACGCCCGCCGGCGGCAATGTGGTTAGGGGCAAGACTCCGCTGTTAGGTCGTCACCTTCGGAAATGCCAGCCAGGGAACTGTCAGCGATCAAGTTGATGTTGCCCCACTGATAGCCACAACTCAAGAACATCTCCGCACTCACCGCGTGCCTCTTCTGCCCGTTCTCCATCACCCACACCTCGGCGTCTGAGCCCTTCAGAAGCGTACCGTCCGCAAACGTCAGTCTCGGACAAGAG
>JADFRV010000194.1 GCA_022561095.1 Chloroflexota bacterium
ATGCCGCCCACGCCGGCCAGCATGTTCTTGATGAACCGCTCGTGGCCCGGCACGTCCACTATGCTCACCTCGTCCCCGTCGGGCAGGGTGAGCCAGGCGAAGCCAAGGTCTATGGTGAGGCCGCGCTCCTTCTCCTCCCGCAGCCGGTCGGGGTCGATGCCGGTGAGCGCCTGGACGAGGGCGGACTTGCCGTGGTCCACGTGTCCTGCGGTGCCGATGACGTACATCTCGATACGATTCTAGCATCGCCGCCATACCCTCTGATAACATACGTCCCGTCATGCCTCCCGTCGGCTACGTGTACGATCCGTTGTACTTGGAGCACGCGACGTCCGGCCACCCGGAGAGCCCGGCTCGCCTTCAGGCTGTCATCTCTCACCTGGAGGAGTCAGGGTTGCTGGGCCGGCTGTCGCGGATCGAGCCCAGGGACGCTACCACGGCCGACCTGGAGCTGGTTCACTCGAGGGACCTGATCGAGCGGGTGCGAGTAGCTGCGGAGAGGGGATACGCCTGGCTCGACCCAGACACCTACGTCGCGCCGCGTTCATACGAGGCGGCGCTGCGCGCGGCGGGCGGCCTGCTTGCGGCCACGGACGCGGTGCTGGACGGCGAGGTCGCTTCCGCCTTCTGTCTGGTGCGGCCGCCGGGCCACCACGCCACCCCCACGCAGGCGATGGGGTTTTGCCTGTTCAACAACGTGGCCATCGCCGCCGCCCATGCCCTGGAGCGCCGCGGCCTGGAGCGGGTCGCCATCCTGGACTTCGATGTGCACCACGGCAACGGCACCCAGGATGCCTTCTACTCGGAGCCGCGCTTGCTCTTCGTCTCCACCCATCAGTACCCGTTCTATCCCGGCAGCGGGTCCTGGTCGGAGACAGGGCAGGATCAGGGAGAGGGAACGACGGTCAACCTACCGCTGCCGCCGGGCTGCGGGCGCGAAGAATACCTGCGCTGCTATCGGGAGGTGGTTGAGCCGCTGCTGCGTCGCTTCCGGCCTCAGCTGCTCCTCGTCTCCGCGGGCTTCGACGCTCACTTCGCCGATCCGCTGGCGCAGATGTTGCTGGACACCCGCGGCTACTACGAGATCGCTGCGCTGCTCAAGGCGCTCGCCGATGAGCTGTGCCAGGGCCGCATCGTCTGCACCCTGGAGGGCGGCTACGACCACACGGCGCTGGCCTGGTCCGTGCGCGCCTGCATCGACGCGCTGATGGGGAACGAGTTCGCGCAGGACCCGCTGGGCGCGGCGCCTGTCGTCCCCGGGCCCGACATCGACGCGCTGCTGGCGACGGTCAGGCGGGCGCACGGGCTGGCGGAAAGTTAGTCTGGCAGCAGCCGCGTAAACACCTCGTTGGCCAGCAGGCGGCCGCGGTCGGTGATGCGGATGCGTTCGGGAGCCTGCCCTGAGCTTGTCGAAGGGGTCCGCTCCAGCAACCCAAGCTCCGTGAGCTCGGCGAACGTTTCGGCGTAGTCCGCCTCCGCTCCGGCCCCAAAGCGGCGCCGGAACTCCGCCAGCGATACGCCCTCGTTGAGGCGGAGCCCCATGATCAGCGTATCCGCGCGTGCCAGCTCCGGCCTGGGCTCCTCCACGTACGTCACCTGGCGCATCGATTTCAGGAGAGCGGCGACGTCCGTACCGTCGGGCGGGCCGGCGTCGGCCGCTTCCTGGACAAGCTGGACGTACCGTTTGGGTGAGTAGACGTCGGCGAAGCGGCTGCCGCCGAGGTGCGAGTGAGCCCCCGCCCCCAGCCCCAGCCAGTCGCCGTTACGCCAGTACACCAGGTTGTGGCGGCACTCCTGCCCCGGTCGGGCCCAGTTGGAGATCTCGTACTGCTGGTAGCCCGTCTCCGCCATCCGCTCCTGGGACCACTCGTACATCGATGCCTGAACGTCTCCATCCGGTTCGGGCGCGCGACCGTGGTCGATGTCGTAGGCCAGCTTCGTTCCCTCCTCCACGGTGAGCGCGTACAGCGACATGTGGTCGGGCGCCAGGCTTATCGCCCGCTCCAGGGAGGCCTGCCAGCGCTCCATTGGCTGCTCCGGCAGGCCGTAGATCAGGTCCAGGTTGATGCGCTGAAACCCAGCATCCCGCGCCCAGCGGTACGCTTCCTCCACCTCCGCCGCCGAGTGGATGCGGTCCAGGGCGGCCAGCTCGTCGTCGTGGAAGGACTGCACGCCGAAGCTGAGGCGATTCACGCCCATAGCTACGAGCGCGCGCAGGTAATCCGGGTCGACGGTGCCGGGGTTCGCCTCCAGCGTCAGCTCCGCCTCCGGCTCCAGGGCGAACCGGTCTCGCAGCGCGGACACGATGCGCTCCACCTGCGGGATCGGCAGCAGGCTGGGCGTGCCGCCGCCGAAGAAGACGGTAGGTACAGGGCGGCCGCGCGCATACTGTGACCACAGCTCCATCTCCGCAATGAGAGCGTCGACGTAGGGCTGCACCAGCTCCTCCAGCCCGGCGTAGGAGTTGAAGTCGCAATAGGAGCACTTCAGGGTGCAGAACGGTATGTGGACGTAGAGGGAGAGGGCACCGGAAGGCTTCATATCAGCATGGTAGCATGTCCGGCGCGGGCGATCGGAATCCTCCACCCTGATTAGGGGAGGGTGTCATAGAGCCCGGGTTGACATTCGGTGAAATGGCGGCTGACCGCCTGCAGGTCTCATCGGCTATTGACCGGCACATAGTACAATGTCGGCGAGTCGCATCGGAGCGCGATAATGCAGCCGGAGTTAGCCAGACAAAAAGACCCGAATCTGTTGAAAGCGGAGGCTTCACCCTTCCGCCACCTGCGGCTGTCCTCCACCCTCTTCAAGTTCCTGATAGTGGGCGGAATAGCCTATCTCATTAATCAGTCCGCCCTGTTCCTGCTTTACGACACGTCGCTCTTCTGGTTCCTGCCCGCCAAGGACACCGCGGCGGACTTCTTGTTGTTCACTCACCCCGACCTACGCCTGTTGCTCTCTTCGATCCTCGCAGTAGAGCTGGCCATCATCTTTCAGTTCAATTCTCACGAGCGTTGGACTTTCCGGGACCGAGCGCGTCAGGGCTGGGGCCTGTTCCGCTTCCTCAAGTTCAACCTGACGTCCGCTGGCAGCCCAATCATCATCGTGGTGACGGTCAACACCCTCACCCCTCTGTTTGGGATCAGTCCTTATATTTCCAACACGATCGGCATACTTGCCGGGGTGACCTGGAACTGGACATTCAACACCCTGGTCATCTGGCCTCGACAACAACGGGGTTAAACCACTGCGGGCGCCGATAGGCGCTTCCCTATCAGAGACGGTCTACCCCTGCTCCTCCTCCAGCCTCCCCTCTCGCATCAAAAGGAGGCGGCTGCTCACCAGCAATACGGGGAACGTAAGCGTGGCGAGCAAGGAGAGAAGGAACACGTTGTCATCTATCCAGGTGAAGAGCCAGCCCACCCTCAGATAGTTGTCCTCGGCCTCGAAGGGCATCGAGGTGAAGTTAATGTACGCGTAGTACACGTTGAAGAACTGCACCACGCTCAGGACAGCGAGTACTGCCCAGATGGCCCTGGCATTCATGGCGAACCCGGCGGTCATCAGCAGCAAGATGGAAGCGAATAGATAGCGCTCGTGCATGCGTGTCATGAAGAGAAAGAACGCCAGTACAGAGAGTGCGGTGCCCAGGGCAAGCGGGCCGGGACCCTTAGCGTCGCGAAACGTCCAGATGATGCTGATGCTTGCTGCCGCGTATAGGATGATGCCCCACCAGCGATGAGCAAGTCCCCAGAAGGTCAGGTCGTCTGGCTCAAACCCAGGCTGGCTGCGGCTTTCAGCCCCCGCGCGCGAGGGTAAGTCAAACCACACCTAATGTCTGTACTACCCAACGCGACCTTACTACAGCCTCGTTGCTGTGGTTACTGAATATCTGCGGTTTTCGGGGCTACCAAGGTTAGGTTGTCCGGCTTGCTGTAGGCCCTGGCGGACTTACTCGGCGGGCTCCTGGCTTACTTTCTCAGGACGATCTTAGTATTTCGGGCCGGGCTCGGTTTGTTACCCTGCTTCGTTAGGTCC
>JADFRV010000195.1 GCA_022561095.1 Chloroflexota bacterium
TCGAATTCCTAAGGGTGACCTGACGAAGCTCCTCCTTAGCCCTCGTGAGCGCAACCCCAGCGTTACGAAGATCGGATGGGTGCTACGCAAGACCACTATGGATGAGCTTCCGCAGCTCCTGAACGTAATAAAGGGGGATATGAGCCTGGTGGGACCGCGACCGGATATGCCGGAGATCGTGGCGCACTGGCCGCGTCACTTCCACGAGCGTCATAAGGTGAAGCCTGGCATGACCGGCCTGGCCCAGGTCAACGGTCGCTCCGATATCACCCACGACCAGAAAATCCGCTATGACCTGGAGTACGTGCGCCATCACCCGATCACCCTCGACCTGGCGATCCTTCTCAAGACCGTCGTCCTGGTTCTGAGCACGAAGGGGGCCCGCTAGGGCCGCCGCCCCCTCGCTGTCCCTAGGTCGCGGCCCGGAATCACGATGCGCGTCCTGTTTCTGTCGTCGGAGCTGCCGCACCCCGCCGATAGCGGCGCCACCATCAAGACAGCCAGCATCCTGGAATACCTGAGGCGGCGTCATGATGTGCGCGTCCTCTGCTTCCAGCGGCGCGCCCTGACCCAGGAGCAGGCCCGCTGGTGCGCGGAGGTAGGCAGCGCGGAGACGGTGTCCCTGAATCGCGGCCGCACCCCCCTCAACCTGGTGCGCAGCTACCTGAGGGGCATCCCTCTCAGCATCGAGCGGAACCGCAGCGAACGGATGGCGGCCTTGGTCTCGCAGCGGCTACACGACGAAAGCTACGATGCGGTGTTCGTAGACGGCTGGTTGATGGCGCAGTATCTGCCACGGGGATTCGGCGGCTTGACCTTGCTGCACGAGCATAACGCCGAACACGTAATGTGGCGTCGCCAGGCGGAGAGGGAGGGCAACCCTCTGCTCCGGGCTCTGATTCACTTGGAGTACCGGCGGGTGCGCAGCTACGAGGCCTCAATCCTCTCTCGCTTTGATGGCGTCTTCGCCGTGTCCGACGCGGACCGGCGGGCCCTGATCGAGCTGGGGGCGGAACCGGAGCGGCTGCGTGTGTTGCCGAACCTGCCTGACCCGACTCTGCTTGAGCGCCCGGCCCTCTCCTTCGCCGCAGCGGAGCCGGTCATTCTCTACTTTGGCACGCTTAGCTGGCCGCCCAACGTTGAGGGTCTCCAGCACTTCCTCAGCTCCGTGTTCCCTCTGCTGCGACAGCGGCTGCCGGAGGCCCGGTTCGTCGTCGCCGGAAAAGGGGCACCGGCTTGGCTGGAGAGGTTGGCCCGTCGAACAGACGGAGTGGAGTTCGTGGGCCCGGTAGAGGACGCGGAGCCCCTGTACAGGCGGGCGCGGGTGTTCATTGAGGCGAGCCGCAGCGGCGGCGGCACCCGGCTCAAGGTGCTTAACGCCCTGGCCCGCGGCCTGCCGGTGGTGGCTACCCCCGAGGGGGCCGAGGGTCTGGATGCCGTCGAGGGCCAGCACTTGCTGATCGCGTCCGATGCGGAGTCGATGGCGGAGGCTGTGGGGCGTCTCCTTTCGGAGGACGGCCTGTGGCGGACGCTCAGCGAGAACGGGCGCGCCCTGGTACGCAGTCACTACTTGGCCGAGGCGGCCTACGGGCCCCTGGATGAGGTCCTCAGCGGTGCCGGCGCCAAGGCCTGAGGGGGCGCCGCCCCTGGAAACATCGGAGGTGCTGGGAGTTCGGTTCCACAACCTCAGCCGGGGTGAGGCGGCCAGCGCGATCGCTGAGCTGGCCCGGGCCGGCGGCAGGGCGTACGTGGTGAAGCCCTACTCCGAGTTCATGCCGCGGGCCGCACACGACGCCCGCCTACGGGAGGTCCTGAACGGCGCCGACCTCTGCCTGGCCGATGGCATAGGTATCCTGTGGGCGGCACACTATCTGGCCCTCTCTGGTGGGGCGCTGCGGGCGCTGGCGCAACTCCCCCTTTCCCTCGCCGCGGTCGTCTTCAACCCGGCGGCCGTCCGCCGGCCTCTCAAGGAGAACATGGCGGGCGTGGACCTGACCTGGGAGATGCTGGCCCGTCTGGACGAGGCCGGCGCGCGGGTCTTCCTGCTGGGGGGCACGGAGGAGGAGGTGCGGGGCGCGCGGGAGCGGATCGAAGCGCGGTTCGACGGGCTGCGGGTGGTGGGGACTCATAACGGCCACTTCGACTTATCGGGAGAGGAGAACGAGACGGTTCTCCGCGCCATAAACGAGGCCCAACCGGAGGTGCTTCTGGTGGCGATGGGCTTCCCCCGCCAGGAGGAGTGGATCGCGGCCAACCTGCCGCGGCTGCAGGTGAACGTCGCGGTCGCGGAAGGGGGCTCCTTCTCCTTCATTTCGGGCGTGACGCCGCGAGCGCCTCGCTGGCTGCGGCGGCTGGGGCTGGAGTGGCTGTACCGGCTGGCGCGCCAGCCCTGGCGCCTGCGCCGCCAGCTCGCGATCCCGCGGTTCGTCTGGCTGGTGGTCAGGGAGAGGTTGACTCGCTCAGGGTAGGCGGGGGCTCGTCGCAAGACCCGCAGCTGCATTGTCGGGCCCCTGTCTTTGGGAATCGATAGGCACTCCCGCTGCCTAACGGCTCGCGCCATCCATTGGGGGACGGGCTCTGCGTCTTTGGGTCGGCTACGGCTGCAGAACTAGCAGATCGCCAGGCTCGCAGTCGAAATACTCGCAGAGCCGCTCGAGCACAGTCAGATCTATGCGCTTACCCCGGGCGGCAGCCAGACGCGAAAGTGTGCTTGGGAATATCCCGGTGGTCTTATGTATGTCGTCGTACGTCACACGACGTCCATCAAGCCGGCTCTTTTTTGCCATCAATTCCCTAAGCCGAAATCTAATTTCGTGCACTTGACACCCTTAGCACATAGGCCTATAATATTAGCGTAGTCGCTCTAGTAATTGGTATAGACGCTTATTAATGCTTGTCGTCCCCGACTCCGTCTGCGAGATATGTGGCACCTCCCGGAACCTGGAGGTCCACCACATCGAACCCAAGCGCATGGGCGGCTCCCAGCGTCCAGAGATCGAGGCCCGCTCCAATAAGGCGATCCTCTGCCGCTCCTGCCATAGCAAGATCACCGAGCAGCGTTGGCGCCTCGAGCGGACTGACCGCCAGCTTGTGGTCACCGAGGTGCCAACAGGTGAGGTGGTAGCGAGGCGGCTCTTCGCCTCTGACTTCAACGCCCCTCAATACTTTCAGGAGCTAAACCTCCTGGAGACCCATCTAGGTGCCCTGATCCAAGGCGTACCATACCTCACTGACGACCAGCTCGTCGACCTCTTCGGCTATCTTCGCGGCCTCGACCAACGCACCTGGAAAGCACAGGCGGCAATCCTCTGGGAGGCGAAACGGCGGAGCGTCTACGGCGACCGGGCCTGGGAGGCGATGGGCCGAAGCTTCGGCATCGGCTGGCGGCAGGCCTACAACCTGGCCCGGGTGTGGGAGGTGTACTTCCGTGGGGAGAAGGGCGAATTTTGCAATCAATTGCAAAATTGCAGCCTCCAGGAGGTCACCTGGTACATCGTCGCCTCGGAGACGGAAGCTCCCCACTTCTGGCTGGCCTACGGCGAAGACCGGAAGGCGGAGGACCCCGGCTACTCGGTCTCGGACTTCCGGGAGGAGATCAGCATCGCGGGGGCCAAGAAAGAGGACCCGCTGTTTCCCGAAAGCGACTCCCAGCGCTGCCGCTGGCTGCGGGTCTACTGCACGAAGCTGAGGCGGGTGGTGCGGCCGGGAGACTGCCCCGGCTGCGACACCGGCGTCCCGTCGACCGCGGAGGCGGTGCTATGACCTCGACCTACTACGAAGAACGGCTGCGGGCCTTCGCCGAGGGGAAGCGGCTGGGGCGGCTGGCGAAGGCCGTGCGGGATCCTGAGGATGGCGTGTGCGACGCCTGCGGCTCGACCCTGCCGCGGACCCTCTTCGGCCTCAGGGACACGGTGAGCGACCGGCACTACTTCGTGGGGCAGAACTGCCTGGCCTGGTTGCTGGAGACGGGGCTGGTTGCCAAGGCCCGCTACCGTCACA
>JADFRV010000042.1 GCA_022561095.1 Chloroflexota bacterium
CCAGCGGGCGGCTGCTTCCTCCCCGGGCGAAGCTGGTGGGCGCTCGATGGCTGCCAGCGCTCGAATGTCAGCAATAATGCGTGATCTCAACTGTGTCTCCGTCTTGGCCGCCTGCGGTGAGGCATTCTCTAGCTCACCACGATGCGGGCATCCACCGCCAGGGCACCGTCCTTGTAGGCGAACACCGGGTTCAGATCCAACTCTTCGATCTCCGAGTGTGCATCCACGAAGGCGGACACCTTCAGCAGCAGCTTCTCCAGCGCCTCGATGTCCGCGGGCTCCTGGCCGCGGAACCCCTGCAGCATTGGGAACCCCTTGATCTCGCGCACCATCTGGCGGGCGTCCCGCGGCTCCAGAGGGACGATGCGGAAGGATACGTCCTTGAGCACCTCCACCAGGACGCCGCCCAGGCCGAACATGAGCACAGGCCCGAACTGCGGGTCCTTGCTCATGCCGACGATCACTTCGATGCCGGGGCGGGCCATCTTCTGAACGGCAACCCCCTCTATGCGGGCTTTGGGCTCGTGCCGCTTCACGGCCTCGCTGATCTCCGAGAACGCCGCTGTCACGGCCTCCGGCGAGTCCAGCCCCAGCTGGACGCCGCCTACGTCCGACTTGTGGGTCACGTCCGGCGACACGATCTTGAGCACCACCGGGTAGCCCAGCTCCTTGGCCGCCTTCACCGCCTCGTCGGCGCTCGTGGCGAGGCGGGCGCTGGCGGTAGGGATGCCCGCCTCCTCCAGTATCTGCTTGGACTCGATCTCCGTGAGGACGGTGCGACCCTCGCTCTTGGCGCGGTCTATGACGTCTACGATAGACAAATGGCTCCTCCGCAGTGTGTGAAAGCGGGCCTAATAATACGCCAGCCCTCTCGTAAACGTCAACGAGAGGGCTGCTTGCTTGCGGTCTGGATGGTCTAGGTGGAGACCTTGTTGTTGACGGCAGGCTTGCGAAGCCGGCTCATGGAGGAGCGGTAGGCGTAGTTCTGGAACTCGCGAGAGGCGCCGCAGGTCTGGCAGACGCCGGTGCTGGTCTCCCCACAAGGGCTGGCGATGCGCCAGTGGTGCTTGCAGTCTTCTTCGTCTTCTTGCTCGGTGCTGGGGGTGCGGAGCGACTCTACCATCGCATCCTCCCGCCGCCACGTTTCTGCCCGCCGCCCCCGCCGCCGGGGGCGCCTTCGCGGGAACGCGGCTTCGCCTCGTCCACGGTTAGGGTGCGGCCGTCCAGCATCTTGCCGTTGAGCTCCTCGATCGCCTTGCGGCCCTCAGCGTTGGTTGACATCTCAACGAAGCCGAAGCCACGGGAGCGCCCGGAATAGCGGTCGGTGATCACGCTGGCTGACTCCACCGTGCCCGCCTGTTCGAAGAAGGTACGGAGACCGTCGTCGGTCGTGTCGAAGGACAGGCCTCCGACGTAAAGCTTCATGGACACGGGGGGCCTCCTCGTTGGGGCGATAGCCTTCCAGTCGACAGAGGGTCTGCCTCGAACGTCGGAAGGCGGGCCGTTGGAGGCAGCGGCGGTATCCTAACTATAGCCGACTTTGCCGCTAATGGAAAGGTCGTCGTCGCCGCACCGGGCGCTACACCACGGATCGTTCCCGGTACTCCCCGAACACGTCCCGCATGACGTCGCAGACCTCGCCCAGGGTGCAGTAGGAGTTCACCGCCTCCAGTAGGAAGGGCATCACGTTCTCCGAATCGTGACAGGCCTTCTCCAGCGCCTTGAGGCAACGGGTCGCCTCGCGGTTGTCACGCTCGCGGCGCAGGCGCTGGAGCCGCTTCACCTGGCGCTCCTCACCCTGCGGGTCCATCTGCAGGACAGGTATCTCCAGCGGCTCGTCCAGGACGTACTCGTTCACGCCCACAATGACCCGCTGCCGCGAATCGATCTCACGCTGGTACTGGAAGGAAGCCTCAGCGATCTCCCGTTGGAAGAAGCCGCTCTCGATCGCGGGGAGCACGCCGCCCAGGTCCTCGATGCGATGGAAGTAGGCGTAGGCCTCATCCTCCGTCTCCTTGGTGAGCGCCTCCGTGAAGAAGCTGCCGCCAAGAGGGTCGACTGTATTGGCGACGCCGGACTCGTGCGCGATCACCTGCTGGGTGCGCAGGGCCAGCCGCGCCGCCTTCTCGCTGGGTAGGGCGAGCGCCTCGTCCATGGCGTTGGTGTGCAGGGACTGCGTGCCTCCCAGCACTGCCGCCAGGGCTTGGATGGCAGTGCGGACCAGGTTCACCTCCGGCTGCTGGGCGGTCAGGGAGACGCCGGCGGTCTGGGTGTGGAAGCGCAGCCACCAGGAACGCGGGTTCTTGGCCCCAAAGCGCTCCCGCATCTCGTGTGCCCAGATACGGCGGGCGGCGCGGAACTTCGCCACCTCCTCGAAGAAATCGTTGTGGCAGTTGAAGAAGAAGGACAGCCTGGGCGCGAACTCGTCGATGTCCAGCCCCCGGTCCAGGCTCCAGCGTACGTACTCGAACCCGTCCGCCAGGGTGAAGGCCAGCTCCTGTACCGCCGTCGCCCCCGCCTCACGGATGTGGTAGCCGGAGATGCTTATCGTGTTCCAGTGCGGCATCTCCCGAGTCCCGAACTCGATCGTGTCCGTCACTAAGCGCATAGATGGCTCAGGCGGGAAGATGTACTCCTTCTGGGCGATGAACTCTTTGAGGATGTCGTTCTGCAGCGTGCCGGCCAGTTGGCGGCGTGGCACCCCCTGCTTTTCCGCCGCGGCGATGTACATCGCCCAGATGACGGCGGCCGGGGAGTTGATGGTCATGGAGGTGCTAATCTCTCCCAGGGGTATGCCTTCCAGCAGCGTCTCCATATCGGCCAGGGAGGAGACGCCGACGCCGCACTTGCCGAACTCCCCCTCCCCCTCCGGCGCGTCGGTGTCGTAGCCCATCAGGGTGGGCAGGTCAAAGGCGATGGAGAGGCCCGATTGCCCCTGCGTGAGCAGGTACTTGAAGCGGGCGTTCGTCTCCTCGGCGCTGCCAAAGCCGGCGAACATCCGCATCGTCCAGGGCTTGCCGCGGTAGCCCGCGGCGTGGACGCCGCGCGTGAACGGGTACTCGCCGGGCAGCCCGAGATCGCGTTCGTAGTCGTGCTCCGCCACGTCCGTCGGGTCGTAGACGCGGCGGACGGGCCGGCCGGAGGTGGTGACGAAGGGGCCCGGGCGTTCGCTGTTCTCGGAGCGCTCTTCCTGCGCCTTCCGCTTCTGCGAAAGCGGTTTCAGCTTCTCGCGGTCATACATGGCGAAACCTACGGCAAGGATACCATAGGGTCGTAAGACCGGGGCCGCGCCGCGGCGGATTCGAGGCGGCTAGTCGGCGTCGATTCGCACGCCTCTTGACATGTTGTGGTAGAATCATTCATGCGTCTTAGCATCTTATTCGGAGTGAGAGGTATGGCCCTCGAACCGTTTGACAACTACCTTGACCTGGTGGAGGCCGCCCGCGCTCTGGGCATCCATCCTCAGAGCCTGCGACGACTCATCAAGCAGAAGAAGGTACCTGCGATCCTGTTCGCCGGCAAGTACCTCATTGAGCGCGACAAGCTCGAGATGTTTAAGTCCAACTACGACCGCCGTCCGGGACGCAAAGCGATCAGGCGCCTTCTGTAGCTTCCTTCAAACCTGTCCTACGTCGGTGCGGGTGACACCGGCGGCGGTTCGATCTCGATGGTGGGATCGTCGATTTCGCTGAGCTCCATGAACAACTCTAGGCTGATCGGTTTGCCTTCCTCGTCCACGTCGGAGCTGATTACCTCAAAGCGCACGGGCCAGCCGTCGTTGCGCTCCAGCCAGATGTCCACGTCGAACTCCCTGGGAAGCGCCTCCTCGCCGCTACGGCCCAAGCACTCCGGCATCCCCCTCAGGTCCGCCTTGTCGAGGCGGTAGTGGATCGTCTCGATGCCGTTCACCAGCTCCTGCTCGCCGCTTGCCGGATCCAGGCAGGGTACCAGGCGCTCCACCTGGTCTTCACAGATGGAGGCGGCGCTGGGTATTACGTCCTCACCCGGCGGTTCCTGTTCCTGCCAGGTAGCGCCCACCCGTATCCAGCTCTCGTTGCCGATGGTGCGCACCTCCAGCTCCTCGTCTTGGAATTGGAGGAGCGCCTGGTTGCGATCCGGCGCTACGAACGAGCCTTCCAGTCGCATGTCGCTGAACAGGCCGGTAAGAGCCTCGGCGAACTCGCTCAGAGGGTTGGAGCTTGCCTCATCCGGTTGCTGGAAGGCTTCCGCTTGCAGACTGAGCGAGATCGAGTAGCGGTAGCTGTCAATGTCTTGAATGGCGTCGCAAGATGCCTGCAGTTGGGAGCCGCTGCCGCTGCACGCCCACATGATGAGGGCAGCCAGCGTGGGGATTGTCGTCCAGAATAGGAATCGCAAGATCGTGCCGCCGTTGACCAGTCAGTCTAGCACCGTAGATGCAGGCGGTCAAAAAGTGTTACACCTATCGTGCCCTTTCCGGGTCAGCCGGTCCGCTCGGCGCGGCGGCTCTGGATGTAGTCGATGCTCTTCCGGAACCAGCTCTCGTCGATGCGGCGGCTCGCCATCAGATAGTTGAGCATCGTCTCCAGGCCCAGGATGGAGATCAGGTTGTAGCCGTGCTTCTGGAGCCGTTCGCGGGCGCCCTCCTGGCGGTCCAGAAGCACCACCACGTCCTTCACCGTGAGCCCCGCCTCGATCTGGAGGAACGCTGCCGTCTCGATGACGTTACCGCCGCTGGTGATCAGATCGTCCACCAGAAGGACGGTCTCGCCGCGCTCATACTTCCCCTCCACGAAGGCGCGGGCGCCGTTGCGCTCCTTCGCCGGGTGGATGTAGATGAGGGGAACCTTGCTAGCCAGCGAGTGAGCCATAGCCAAATGCAGCCCCCCAAAGAGGATGCCACTTACCCGCTGGAACGGCTGCACCCGGGGGTTCAGCATCCGTTGCAACGTTTGCACGTCCTGGTGGATGACGCGTCCGGCTCTCTGCAGGGCGCGCGGGTCGCTGATGAGGAGGCGCAGATTCACGTACACCGGCGAATGCAGCGTCGTGCGGCCCACAGTGAAGTCTCCGAACTGGACTGCGCCCAGGTCCCAGAGCGCCTTCGCTAGCCAGAGGTTACCGGTGTCTCGTAGTGATTGGGGCATATCCGGTCGCAGACAGCGGAGGAGGCCCTCCCAGCCGGGGGCGGGCCTGCTTTCGGCCGTTGGAACAGCGCGACGATAACACTCGCGGTTCGGGGTGTCAAGATAGCGATGCCAGACGCTGACGCCGTGCCGCTCGCCAGGCTGCGGCCACTTCTCGATTGGCGGTATCCTTGGGAATCCGACCCCGTAGCGCCGTCAGTAGGTTTTCCGCGGCCAGGTTCGCCATGTGCTCTCGTGTAGCCACGCTGGCGCTGGCGACGTGGGGCACGATCACCACGTTCTCAAGCGTGAGGAGCGGGTCATCCGGCTGAATAGGCTCGGGATCGGTCACGTCGAGGGCGGCGCCGCCGATGCGCCCGAACTTGAGGGCTTCGTACAGCGCCGTCTGATCGACCAGAGATCCGCGGCTGGTGTTCATAAGGACGGCCGACTCCTTCATCAGTCCCAGCTCCCTTCTGCTGATGAGGCGACGGGTCTCCTCTGTCAGCGGGACGTGCAGCGTCACGAAGTCCGACTGCCGCAGTAGCTCTTCCAGCGGTAGGTAGGTCATCCCGTACCGGCGCTCGAGCCTGGGCTTGCGGCTGTTGCTGTGGTAGACGATGCGCATGCCGAAGCCGCGCGCCCGTTTGGCTACCGCTGCTCCCACGTCGCCCATGCCCACGATCCCCAGCGTGGCGCCGAACACGTCCCGGCCCAGCAGGATGGACGGCCCCCACGTTCTCCAGCGGCCCGCCCGCACGTATCGGTCCGCTTCTGGGATGCGCCGGGCGGCCGCCAGTAGCAGGGCGAAGGTGAAATCAGCCACCGTCTCGCTGAGGACGCCGGGCGTGCGCGTCACCAGAACGTTGCGCTCGCTCGCCCCCGGAAGGTCAATGTTGTCGAAACCGGTGGCCATATTGCTTACCACGATTAGGTTGGGAGCGCTGTCTAGCAGCGCCGTGTCCACGCGGTCGGTCAGCAGCGTCAGCAGCCCGTGGCAGGCGGCAGCCTGCGACCGGAGCTCCTGTGGCGGCGGGGGCAACTCCTCCTCCCACACGCGTAGCTCGGTGTGCTGGGCTAGCAGATCGAGAGCGCCGCCCGGCAGGCGGCGCGTCACGAATACGGTGGGCTTGCCCAAGCCCCTAGCCGGCTGCGGCCGGGCGGCGCTGGTCCGGCTCCTTCCCGCTCCGGAATTGCGGCTTGTACGTCGGCTCCTCGCCGCGGACCTGGTCGTAGTGCATGCGATCGTGCCGGTAGTATGACCGCAGCCACTGCATGACAGTGAGGGTGCCGAACACTGCGCTGGTCGCCGTGCGGTCGTAGTCCTGGGGGCGCATTCGCTCCATGACGGCCAGCGTCTTCTCGCGCTGAGCGCGCATCTCCGCTATGTGCTCGGTAACAGCGTTCAGGTGGGCGCGTTCAAGGGGGATGGCGACAGGCTCTCCCTGTACGCCGTCCAGGTTGGCGCCGTCCTCAGCGAGCGCCTTCTCCACCCATGCGCGGTAGGCGCTCTCCATCTCGCACAGGTGGGACATCTGCTGCTTAGCGGTCCACTCCTCCGGCTTGAGGGGCGTGCTCGCCTCCTCATCGCTGAGGCGCTCGAGGGTGGAGAGCAGCTTGCCGCGCTCTTCCGCCATCTTCTCCTGCAGCTCCTTGATCCGGACTTCCTCGGTCATATGGCACTCCTACCGCTAGTGATAGCCGCGACGCCGGGTCTGTCGTTGAGCGCCGCTGGATGCTAAGATTATACTCGGACGCGATTGCAAAGTAATCCGTGTGCAAATCGCGACAATCCCAGCAACGAGGAGGTTGGGTCGGATGCCCACCAAGGATCCGCAGGAGCCCTTCACCCGTATCAGCGTGGACGAGGGGAAGGAGTTGATGACCAGCGACAACGTCGCCGTCATCGACGTGCGGGAGCCCCACGAGTACAACGCGGGCCACGTGCCGAACGCCACGCTTATCCCCGTCGCCACCGTGTTCGCCCGCAAGGACGAGCTGCCGCGCGATAAGGACGTCATCTTCGTCTGCGGCGTCGGGCAGCGCAGCGCCCTCGCCTGCGAGATGGCGGCCGCCGCCGGCCTCACTCGTCTGTTCAACCTGGAGGGCGGCACCGAGGCCTGGATCAAGTCCGGCAACCCGGTCGAAAAGTAGTGGCGCCTCCCACAGCGCGAGCGTCGACGTGACCCGGCTTCTGCTGTTCGACGTCGACAACACGCTGCTCTGGAGCGGCGGCGCGGGCGGCAAGGCGATGGGCCTCGCCTTCCGCGACCTGTTCGGCATCGACGACGGGTTCAAGCGGGTGGAGTTCAGCGGCCGCACCGACCGCTACATCCTGGCCACAGCGCTGCGCCAGCACGGCATCGACGGCGACTTCGACGAACATCAGGTGCGCTTCCTAGAGCGCTATTACACGCACCTGCCGCAGACGCTGCGTGAGCGGGAGGGTAAGCTTATGCCCGGCTTTCCCGCCCTGCTGGACGATCTGAGCGGACGGCCGGATATCCGTCTGGGGCTGGCCACCGGCAACTTCAGCCGGGCGGCGCAGCTGAAGCTGGCGCACTACGGCATCGACGGCTATTTCAGCGGCGGTGGCTTCGGCGAGGAGAGCGAGGACCGGGCGTTGATCGTCCGCCGGGCGGTGGAGCGGCTGGGCGAGGGGTTGCCCTCGGCGGAGGCGGTTGTTATCGGCGATACGCCCCACGACATCTCCTCAGCGAAGGCCAACGGCGCCGTCGCCGTAGGAGTGGCCACCGGCGGCCACTCCGTGGAGCAGCTCAAGGAGTCCGGGGCTGATTTCGTGTTCCAGGACTTCTCGGACTGGCGTTCGGCCGTCGCTACGCTGACCGGCGAGGCCTGATCTCCTCGACGTAGAACCGCTCGATGGCAGCGTTCACCTCCGGGATGGAGGACATGCCGTTCTCCAGCAGGCGCGCGAGGAACGCTTCCCGTTTGTCCATCTCGCTCAGCAACGTCTCGGCCGGGATGCCGCACCAGTCGGCCAGCGACTGCCGGTCTTCCTCCGACTCCAGGATGGCGAAGCTGTCCGTGTCCGCGTCCCAGCGGACGATGCTGCGGTAAGCGAGGTCGCCATCTCCGTCCGGCCGTAGGAGCGCCACTTCGCTCACTCGGCGGCGGGCGGAGTCCACTCCGCCCGAGCTGTGGCTCAGGTGCAGCGGCACGATGAACGTAAGCTTCGCGATCTGCTCCGGCGGCACGCCGATCTCGTCCCGCAAGATCGCCAGCACCTCGTCCACGGTGTTGGCGTGCACCGTCGTCGCCAGGGAGTAGCCTTCCGCCATCAGCTCGAACGTGCGGCGGGCGTACCCGTCCCAGGTGTACACCGGTATATGGTCGCTCATCTCGTTCACCAACATGTACGTTGGGTATGCTTCCGTCCGTGGTGGCAGTTCGAACGTCTCCCCCATGCCGCGGGTGAAGTAGGCCACGGTCTCCGGCGGCGTGAGGGAGAGAAGGGCGGTCAGCGTCGCGGTCTTCCCCGCTGAGGGCGGATCGGCGGCAACGATGAGCGAAGCGCCTCTCTCCAGCGCCAGCCAGAACATCGCCGCCAGACGGGGCGGCATGTTCCCCGCCTGCAGTATCTCCACCAGGGACATCGGCACCGGCGGCTCCCAGTGCCAGCCCCACCAGCTTACCGGCTGATTAGCGGCCCGCATGACGTTAACGATGATAGCGCATCGGCGGGTAGCCTGACACGTGCTACAATGACCGCCGTGCCTGGGACGATGCTGGCCGCCTTTAGCGGTGGCAAAGAGAAGATCGAGGTCAAGGACACGCCCGTGCCTGCGCCCGGCGCGGGCGAGGTGCTCTTGCGAGTGCGCGCTTGCGGCATCTGTGGCTCCGATCTCCACTTCTATCGCGGTGAGCTTCCCGCCTTGCCGACGGTCTCGCCGGGGCACGAGTTCGCCGGCGAGGTGACCGAGGTTGGCGAGGGCGTGCGGGGTTTCGCTTCCGGCCAGCGGGTTGTGGTGGAACCGATTCGCACCTGCCGCCGGTGCTCCTATTGCCGAACGGGGAGCTACCATCTCTGCCCCAAGCGGGTGCTGCTGGGCACCTTCGCCTCCGGCGGCCTTGCCGAGTACGTTACTGTCCCCGACTACACGCTGTATCCCCTGCCTGATGCGCTGGACTACGAGCTGGCGGCGCTGGTGGAGCCGCTGGCGGTCGCCGTGCACGGCCTGCATCTGGTAGACCTCTCCTTTGGCGAGCGGGTGGTCATCCTGGGCAGCGGCAGCATCGGCGTCATGGCGGCGCTGGCCGCCCGCGCCCTGGGCGCCGCCGAAGTCATCGTTACCTATCGGTACGAGCACCAAGCCAAGGCCGCGCTGGCCGCCGGCGCTACGCGGGCCGTTCAGGCGGAGGAGGCGGCGGGCCTCGCCAGCGAGAGGCCGGACGTGGTGGTGGAGACGGTCGGCGGCCACGCCGATACGCTCAACCAGGCGATAGGGCTGGTGCGGCCTGGCGGGCGCGTCTCCGTGCTGGGGCTGTTCACCGGCCCGGTGCAGGTGAACGCTCTAACCCTGATGCTGAACGAGGTGCGGGCTGTAGGCGGGATCACCTACTGCCGCCGCGGACGCCACTCCGACTTCGATGTTGCGCTGCGGATGATCGAGGCGGACCCGGAGCGGGCGCGCGGTGTTATCAGCCATCGCTTTCCCTTAGGCGAGGCGGACGAGGCGTTTCGCACTGCCGCCGACAAGTCCACGGCCTCCCTCAAGGTGCAGGTCCACCCCTAGCTCCGCCTCAGACCTCGAACCAGCAAACCGGGAAGCCGGCAAACCGTAGAACCGTGGGTTGTCGGGAGGCCGATGCTATGTTCGGCGGATCAGCATCACCCCGTCGCGGATGGTCAGGATAACCTGGGTCACCCGCGGGTCCCGGCGCACGTGCTCATTGAACGCCGCGATCGCCCGGCCGCTATCGTCTTCAGGGTTCAGGACGCGGCCGCTCCACAGGACGTTGTCCACTGCTATCAGACCGTTGGGCGCCAGCAGCGACAACGCCGCCTCATAGTATGCGATGTAGTTTTCCTTATCGGCGTCAATGAACACGAGGTCAAACGGTCCCTCCAGCCCCTTCAGCGTCTCTAGCGCCGGCCCTTCCCGCACCTCGATCTTTCTCCCATGGGGGCTCCGCTGGAAAAAGCTCCGCGCGATGGAGATCGCCTTCGGATTGATCTCGCAGGTGATCAGCTTCCCGTCCTCCGGCAGCGCCGCCGCCATCATCAGGGCGCTGAAGCCGGTGAACGTCCCGATCTCCAGGATCCGTTGCGCCCCGAGCGACGCCGCCAGCAGGTGGAGAAGCGTACCCTCAAGCTGGCCTGACAGCATCTGCGCCCGCTCTCCCGTCTTCTCTCGGGTTACCGTCACCAGCTCCTCTAACAGCGCCGGCAGCGGTGTCGAATGGGCGGCCGCGTAGTTATCGATCTCCTCCGGTACCAGTGTCAGCACATCGGTCCTCCTGAGCTACTGAATGGTTTAAAGCAAAGCGTCAGTTCATGACGCCCAGCGCCCGCCAGCGGCGCGCTCGCGCCGCGTCCACCTTCGGTGTCATCTCACGAATGGCGTCGGACAGCGTCTCCATCTCCATCTCCAGCCGTCGCCGCACTGAGAGCTCCTCCAGCAGACGCTGCTTGGTGCGGGGGTCCACCGCCATGCGCGAGGCCACGAAATCGGCCAACTCGCCGGGCACCCCGGGCATGCCGATCTGGCGCGTCCACTGATTGGAGACTGCCAGGAACAGGCGGTGGTACTCGGCGAACAGGGCGGCCGCGGTGTCCGCAACGTCCGCCACCTCCCGGCCCTCTCCGTCGATGGATTGCAGCGGCTCCACTTCACCCACCAGATAGGGAGTCTGGTTCACCTGGCGCGACAGGCGAAAGCGTTGCTCGCCGAGGCATATCAGGTTCATGCGGCCGGCGTCCAGGTGCTGCACGCGGACGATACGCGCGGTCGTGCCTACCTCGAACGGTTCGACGGCCTGATCCACCTCGCTGCCGGAGCGGATGAGCAACACTCCGAACGGGGAGTTGCTCTCCAGGCACAGATTGACCATCTTCTTGTAGCGCTCCTCGAAGATGTGTAGGGGTAAAGTGGCGCCGGGGAAAAGGACGGAGTTTAGCGGAAAGAGCGGCAGCTCCACGGCGATGCCTAACCGGAGGGCTTCAGTTCGCCCAGGACCCAGCGCGCCCTCTTCTTGTCCGGGGCGAGCACGTACACCTCGAGGCTGCTGGGGAGGGTCGGCGCCACGCCCAGCGGCGTCAGGGGGTCCAGGCTCTTGATGTAGGGCGTGATGCCTTCCTGTTCCAGGGCGTCCTTCCAGACGTTGGCCTCAAACTCATCGCGGGCCACGGCGATCTTGACCAGGCGATCCGACTTGTTGGCGACCATAACAGAAACGGGGCGTGAGGCTAGTTTAGCATAGGATAAAGGAGTTGCTAACCGCTAACGGCGGCGGCCTCCACGGCCGCCGAGGCCTGACCGTCCTCGAACAGGGCGGTCACCGCGCCACCATCGTAGTACAGGGGGACGTATAGCATGCGAGGCTGCCCGCTCTCCGTAATGTGAGCGCGGATCGTTAGCTGCCCGCCGTTGCCCTTCAGCGTCACCTCATCCCCTTCGGCGATGCCCAGCTCCTTGGCGTCGGCGGGGTGTATCTCCACGAACTCCTCACGGTGAAGCTTGTCCGCCTCTGGGGAGTGGAGGGCCGCGCCTTCGTAGCTGGTGTACAGGCTGCGACCGGTGGTCAGCGTAAAGCCGTCGTCGGCAGGTGCTGCGATGGTGGCTACCGATTGGATCTCCGCCTTCTTCGGGCCCAGACCGTCGAGCGGCTGCTGGGCGCCGGACTCGATCTCGCGGTAGGTGGCCTGGCTGTACAGCGGCACCAGTTGCGCTATCTCGTCCATGATCTCCGAAGGGCTCCCATAGTTGAGGCGCAGCTCGCCGATCTTGAGGCGCTGGGCCAGGCGCGTACCCAGATCGCCCAGGATGCGCCAGGCGGGCTGAGCCTCTCCCTGGGGCGCCGTGGCCGCGTGCAGGCGCAGCACTCGGCGGTCGGCGCTGGTGATTGTGCCCTCCTTGCCGAAGGGGCCCACGTCCGGCAGGACGACGTGCGCCGCCTGCGCCGTGTCCGTGGGTAGGCTATCGATGACGGCGAGGAGTTCCAGGCCGGCGAGGTTCTCGCTTATGCTATTCTTCGCCGGGGCGAAGAACAGCGGGTTATCGTTCAGCACCAGCAGCGCCTTCAATTTGCCGTCGGAGAGCATCTGCTCGAAGGTGAGGCCGGGGGCGGCGGGTAGGGGCACGCCCCAGGCCCGCTCCAGTCCGTCTTTGACGGAGGCGGACTCGTCGCCGGTGGGGTGGTATCCGGGGAGATACTCGGTCGTGGCGCCGACGTCGCGCATCCCCCAAACGTTCGCCTCCTGTGGCAGCACGAACAGCGATCCTGCCGCCTCCTCGCCCAGAGCGGCCACGGTCAGGTTCGCCGCGGCGGCGGTTATCGCCCCGGCCTCCTGGGGGCCCAGGTGCGGCAGCGCCTGTACGACCGCTAGTGGTCGCCACCCCGACGCGTCGGCGGTAGCGCAGGTAGTTCCAAGGATGTGAGCGCCTGATCTAACTAGACGTAACGTGAGCCAGCCCATCGTGTCTTACTTCTTGGAACGCGGGGGAGATGGAAACGTTTAACCCCCGATCTGGTGAGTGGATCAGGTGGTGAAAACTCGTTCACTCAGTGGACATAAGCGTAACGGCTATAGAGGGAGGGTCATCTAATCTCATGGAAGCTCTCTGGACGGGTCTGTCCTTTGAGGACGGCCTGACCGGAGACGAGGAAGGCAAGAGATCCTAGATGAAAGGAGGAAGCGATGCTTTCCAAGATTACTGCGGCCCTTCGGGGGTTCGTTGCCCGCATCGAGCGGGAAGGTGGTCAGGCTCTGGCCGAGTATGGCCTGATTCTGGCGCTGATCGCGATCGCAGCGATCATCGCGCTGGGCGTTCTCGGCGTGGTCATCGCCGGCAACCTGGATGACATCGGTGCCTGCTTGGGTGGCGCCAATGGCACCTGCCCGTTCGTACCCTAGCTCAGGCTAGATGACGGGCGCAAGCCCGTCAACGGCAGCATGCTGCCGTCGACCGTGGGTGGCGGGGCCCCGATCCTATCGGGGCCTCACCACCTACGGAGGCGATTCGGAAACGAGAAAAGAGACGGCCATGACGAAGTGGATGACGAAGTGGCAGGGTATCGATGATTGGACGCGGGCGCTGTTGGTCCGCCTCCGGGAGGATAGCGGCCAAGCCCTGGCGGAGTACGGCCTGATCCTGGCGTTTGTGTTTATCGCCTGCGTGATTGCGCTAGGAGCTCTGGGGTTGATTCTATCCGATCAGCTCGGTCTGGTGACAGATGGCTTCCCGTAGGTCTTGTGGCCTTAGATAGGTGATGCGATGCTAAAGCTGATTCGAAAACGAAAAGAGAAGGGTGAGAAGGGCCAGGCCCTGGTTGAATTTGCCCTACTGGTCCCCATCTTTCTCATCCTGCTGTTCGCCATAGTGGACTTCGGCATGGGCTTCTACTCCTGGATCACGGTGACGAACTCGGCCAGGGAAGGGGCGCGCATAGGTGCGGTCCTGGCCAATGATCAGCAGATTAGAGACCGCGTGTTTGACTCTGCCGGTCTCCCTAACGAAGGTACGAACATGGAAGTCATTATCACCAACTCCGCCGAACAGGGCGGCCTGCCGGGGCAGTCGGTGGTGGTGCAGGTGGATTACGATTACAATCTCATAACTCCCCTGGCTAATTTGCTCGGCGGTATCATCGGTCCCACGCTGACGTTATCGTCAACGGCCGAGATGAGGCTGGAGTAGCGGCGCCGGCTCCCGCGATCATACTTCCCGCAGGCTGAAGACAACCTGCGACCGCGATAGCACCGGGAGCACCCGGAGCAACTCTGTAGCGATGAGCCCTCGGTACATGATGTCCGCGGAAGAGTCCCACTTGTTCAATGAACCCAAGCCCTCAGGCCTCCAGCCCATCGTAAAGGTCATCGGCATTCAGGCTGCGACCGACTCGCGCCCCATCCCCACAAGAATTAATCGCCTGGCCGCGTTAAATCCGTAACAGATTGGCCTCAATAACATCATTAGATTTGTAATGTCGTTTTATTGTGGCCCGCTCTCGGCGGGTCGCGAAAGAAAATTGTGATCGGTGAGGTAAGCAATGATTAAGAATCAAGCGTTAGGCGGTAGGTCAAACAGAGGTCTCATCCTACTGGGCCTGTTCCTGGGGCTCCTCAGCGCGGTGCTCGTCGTCGTGTACCTGAGCCAGGCCGGCGAGGGGGGCGGCGGTGAGGTTTCCGGGGCAGAGGTAACGCCTGTGGTCGTCGCCAGCCAGGATATCGCAGCCGGCAGCCGCATCATAGAGGGGATGGTGGAGACCAAGGAGATCGCGCTCGACACGGTGCTGGCCGGCGTTTTCTCGGACACGGAGGGCGTTATCGGCCAGGTGGCGCGTGTTCCGCTCGTTGCCGGTGAGCAGGTAATTG
>JADFRV010000196.1 GCA_022561095.1 Chloroflexota bacterium
CTACCGGAGAGCGGCCGGCCAGCTCCTCCGCCAGGGAGAGAAGCGTCCCGTGTATCTCCGTGTCCACTTCGTCGAGGGCGCGGGCGGACTCGGCGAAGAATGAGAACGCCTGCCGTCCCTCCCTACTGGCCAGCTCCCGCGCCAGTGCCAGGAAGCGGACCCGCTGAGACTGCTGCACGTGAGCAAGCAGGGCCGGGCCCTTCTCTAGATAGGAGCGGGCATCCGCCCAGCCGGTGGAGGCCAGCGCCTCAGCGAAGCGCAGGAAGGCGGCGCGGTCCTCGCCGCCGAGTGGGGTCAGTACGTGCGGCGCGACGCTCAGACAGTGAGCGGCCAGGTCATAGGAGCGGTCGCAGAGTGAATCGACAAACCGGATGAGGATGCGCGCCTCTTCCAACGTAAGCTGCCCGAACAGCGCCGGGCTGCCATCGAAGAACTGCACCGCCAGAGATGCGGAGCGCCAGGTCCCCTTGTAGAGCTGGCGGCCCAGCCCCACCCAGTCGCCCAGCTGCTCCATGGTCATCTGAGGCAGCGTCCCCGGCGAGGCGCGGAAGTACGAAGCGGCCAGCGCCGACGATGCCTCCGCCAGGTCGCGGCCGCGCTCCGTCCAGCGACGGAACTCCTGAAAGCCCAGTGCGGGCAGCACTTCCGGCGTCACGCGGAAGTACTCCCCCGCTGCCTCCCAGGAGCGCCACGACTGCCGCGCCAGCTCCAGCCCCTCCTCCGCCCACTGGCTCGTCTCATCAGGCGAGAGGATGTGCTCCACCGCCTCCGCCGCCCGGCGGAACTCGCTCACCAGGGTTGTGGAGAACGGGGCTAGCTGCTTATCGTAGGTGCGGTAGATGCGCCGATACTCTGCCTTACTCAAAGATTGACGACACCACCTCTTCGATGCTCCGCTGCACGTCCCGCTCGTCCGTTAACGCCCAGACGACTGCCACCTGGCAGGCGCGGCGAGCTTGTATACCTTCGGTGATGAGCTGTCCGGCGTAGATGAGCAAGCGCGTGCTCGCCCCTTCGGCCAGACCGTGCTCCTTCAAGTGGCGCACCTTCTCGCCCAGCTTCGCCAGGTCCATCGCCACCGCCGGCGTCACGCCCGATTCGTGCTCGACGATCTTCGCCTCCATCTCGCGCGGCGGATAGTTGAACTCGATCGCCATGAACCGCTGACGAGTGCTGTGCTTCAGGTCCTTGAGCGCGCTCTGGTAGCCGGGGTTATAGGAGATGACCATCAGAAAGCCGTCCCTGGCTTCCACTATCTGGCCCAGCTTCTCTATGGGAAGGATGCGCCGGTGATCCGTCAGCGGGTGAATTAGGACGGTGGTGTCCTTGCGCGCCTCGACTACCTCATCCAGGTAGCAGATGCCACCGGCCTTTACGGCCCGCGTCAGCGGCCCGTCTATCCAGCGCGTGGAGTCGCCTTCCAGCAGATAGCGGCCCACCAGGTCCGAGGCGGTCAGGTCCTCGTGGCAAGCCACGGTCACCAGGGGAAGCCCACCCTGAGATGAGTTCTCATCCTTCTCTATCCCATCACGGACGATGGTGAGCGGCCGGTGCAGCTTATAGGCCATGTACTCGATAAACCGCGTCTTGCCGCAGCCCGTGGGGCCCTTCATCAGCACCGGGATCTTCTGCGAGTAGGCGGCGTTGAACAGCTCCACCTCGTCGGCTACGGGTATGTAGAACGGCTCCTCGGCGAGGATGTACTCCTCGATCGCATATTGCCTGTAAACCTGATCCTGAGTCATCCCTGTATCACTCTTCCTCTCGCCTGTCCCGAGCCTGACCGTTAAACGCCGCTCCTGGCCGAAGGTGTCTCCAGCCGCGCCAGCAGCCGCTGCCACTCTTCGTCCACCTGCTTCCGCGTCCGCTCCAGCGGGCAGTCGGTATCGATTATGACCTGCGAGCGGGCGGCGCGCTCCTCGTTGCTCATCTGGGCCTTGACGCGGGCCAGCGCCTCCTCCAGGCTGAGGCCGCTGCGCTCCGCAGTGCGCGCGGCCGCCACCTCCGGCGGCGCCATCGTGACCCAGACCTCGTCCGTCAGGTCGTCCCAGCCCGCGTCAAACAGCAGCGCCGCCTCCAGGACCGCCATCCGTGCCCCGCGCGTCCGCTCCTCCTCCAGCTTCTCCCGCATCATCTCCTTCATCCGCGGATGCGTGATTGCGTTCAGCCGCCGGAGCTGCTCGGGGTCGCTGAACACGATGGCGCCCAGCTTCTTCCGGTCGATGTCGCCGTCCTGGGCCACTATCCGCCGCCCGAACGCCTCTACGACCTCCCGCCAGGCGGGTTGGTCCGGCAGATACACCTCGTGGCCCACGGCGTCGGCGCTGAGAAGCGCGGCGCCCTTCCCCTCCAGCATCTGGGCGACCGTGGACTTGCCGCTGCCGATCCCTCCCGTAAGACCGATAACGTACATACTGCCTGCCGGTCTGGCTGCTGGCCCTCCTGACAAAAATGGCCGGTACTCGCCGACCGCAGGGCCATTGTAGGGTTGACCTTCCGTGCGCGTCAAGGTTGAGGTCGTGCCGGTCTTGCGGCTAGGGGTATATCTGCCGCGTGAACACCATCCCTCCCGTCATCCCCTGCGCCCGGTAGAACCGGTGCGCGTCCTTCCGTCCCGCTCCCGAGGCCAGCTCCATGTGCGTGCACCCCCGCTTGCGGGCCCAAACGGTAGCGGCGTCCAGCAGCAACGCACCGATGCCCAGGCTGCGCCGCGACGAAGACACTACCAGGTCCTGTAGCCAGCAACGCTTACCGAAGCGGATGAACGGAGGGTCAAGGTAGACGCTGGCCAGTCCTACGATGGAATCGCCGTCAAGCGCCAGCAGTACATCGGCGTCCGGGTGCTGACGCGGTACCTGCGTCTGCCCCCGCCGGGCATGGCGCCGACTGAGCGCGTCGTGCCCGATCGGTAGCGCCGCCACACGCGAGATCGGCTACGGGCAGGCTTTGCGACCCGGAACCGAGGCCGAACGAGAAGCGTATGGAACGTGCGAGCGAGGCTCCCGTGGACCCTCCTGTCGCCTCGCCATCCCTGGCAGGAGCAAGGGCCGGCGTCGAAGGACGTGCCGTGTCCGCCGGAGCGGGGATCCGTTGCCGAAGTGGATTCGTGTGGATCCGTCATGGGGCGTGGCTAAGCTGTGCTTCCGCCGGGCCGGGCGCGATCCCGGCCTGGGCACACTGCCTCACGAATAGAGATCAACCGCATCGGTCTGCACGGGACCGACCAAGCCAACAGGGGACGCCACCATGGCCGAGAACCAGGACAAGCCGAAGACCCAGCAGATCCAGCTCCGCATCGACGAATCGAAGATGGTTTCGACGTATGCGAACACGATCCGTACCTCAACCACGACGGACGAGGTCGTCATGGACTTCGGTATGAACCTGCCGGTGCAGGGGCCCGACAATCAGGCCGCCCTGATGTTCAACGTCGGCAGCCGGATCATCATGAACTGGGCGGGAGCCAAGCGGCTGGCGATCACGCTGGGGCAGGTGGTCCGCCAATATGAGGAGCGCAACGGTGAGATCCGTCTGCCCGGCCCGAGTCAGCCCGCCGAGGAGAGTGACGGGCCGAAGCTGGCCGACTGAGCGGCTGTTCGACACACGGTTGAACAGGCTGCGATCAGTGGGAGGTCGGTAGCACCCGTCGATGAGCACCGCCAAGCCGAGCGAAACGACCGAAGCGAGGTTCCCGGCCGGTGAATTAGCCGCTGGACGGGCCGCGCCCTCGGACCCGATGGCCGACCTGCGCGTCTTCCTCAACCAGGCTGACGGGACGGGGAGCTTCGACGATTTCCTCCAACCCACCTTCCCGGTCAATGACCGGGCGAGCCCCTCCGAGCCCGCCGATTTCAACCACGACGGGAACACCGACATCTGCGTGGCCAACATCAACACCGACTCGGTGTCGATCCTGCTCGGCAACGGCGACGGCACCTACGGCCCGCAG
>JADFRV010000043.1 GCA_022561095.1 Chloroflexota bacterium
CGCTGCCGACGGCGCTGGTCGGCTCCATCGGCGTGATCCTGATCCGGCCCGTGGTGCAGGAGCTGCTGGACCGCGTCGGCGTGAAGATGGTAATCACCAAGGAGGGCCGCCTGAAGGACATGTTCCAGCCCTTCCGAGAGCCGACGGACGAGGAGCAGGAGAAGGTACAGGCGCTGACCGGGGAGATCTACCAGTGGTTCGTGGACACGGTGGCGACCTCGCGCGGGCTGGACCCGAAAGTGGTGCGGGGATATGCCACGGGCGAGATGTTCTCAGCACCGAAGGCGAAGGAGATGGGGCTCATCGACGAGCTTGGGGACTGGGAGACGGCGCTGGATATGGCCAGCGAGCTGGGCCGGATACCGCGGCGCCTCCAGTACGTCCGGCCGCGCCGGCCGCTGCTGGAGCGGCTGCTGGCGCGCGGCGGCGCCGCGATGGCGGGGGCGGTGGCGGCGGAGCTGGAGTCCCGCCTATCGCCGCGGCTGGAGCTGCGGTAGGAGCGGCGAAAGATTCGCTCAGGGAAGGATCAGGCCGCCCCGCTCGTCGAACGACGAGCCGGGCATCCAGGCAACCTCCCACAGGTTCCCTTCGGGGTCTGAGAAGTAGGCCGAGCGTCCGCCCCAGTCGGCGTCGATCGGCTCTTTGACAATGCGCCCGCCGGCCGCCCGCACTTCCGCGATAACCTCGTCCACCTGCGCTTTCTCCTCAACGTTGAGAGCCAGGGTCACGCCTCTGAACCCACCGCTCTCGGCGGGCGGCGCCGCCGGTCCTGAACGTGGCGAACCCTTCAGTGTTGCCTTGTTCCCACCCCAAACCGCGATTGAAGGCGCGCATAGATGCGAGATCGCGCACGCCCAGGGTGACTATGCTGATCCGCGCGGGGATCATGGCGGGGATCAGGCGAACTTCGTATCGATCTTGGCCGAGGAGTCGAAGAAGTGCTGGAAGGACTGGTTGAAGCGATAGAAGGCGTCACGCCGGTAGCCGTCGTTGGAGCGGGCGAACCCCTCCGGGTCCTCCAGATCGATGGTGTTGAGGGTGTGGTGGAGGTCAGCCTTGCCGTTCTCGCCGATGTTCTTGATCATCTCCTGCCAGCGAGCATCGGGCATCTCCAGCCAGAAGTCGGAGTCTTCAGCCTCGGTCTCAGACACCTCCTTGGCCTCCAGCACCTCGAACGCCTCGAAGGTGAGGAGGAAGTACTTCTTGGCCTCAGGCACTTTGACGCCGACGACGGCGTCACAGGTGCCGATATGCTTGTACGCATCGTCGTCGTTGATGATGTCGCGCAGGGCGTTGAACCATTCGATGGAAGGGAAGGTGGCCTTTACTTTCGTCTTCTGGGTCATCACGAACTCCTTCTATTACAGGTCTAACCCGACCTAGGCCGCCGCCTGGGCCGCGGTGGGCTCCTCAAGGTACTTCTTCAGCAGCGGGTGCAGGCGCTCGCGGCGCTCTGGCAGTCCGGCGGAGGCCAGCCGAGCCACGTAGTCTCTCACCCAGCGCCGCTTGAAGTACTCCAGCTTGCGGACGCCATCCAATATCTGCTCCTTGGCGACGCCGCCGCCGAGGAGGATGATGAACGCCTCCCGCAGGGGCGTGTCCTGCTCCTCCTCGTAGGTCATGACCGCCTCGGCCTTGTTGAGGTAGGCGTGTACCTCCGCGCGTTTATCCAGCTTGCGCAGGAGGAACTGCTTGAGATGCTGGACGCCGTAAGCGATCTGGCGGGAGATGTCCTGCATGCAGAGGCGGAAGATCAGCGACTCGGCCTCGTTGTGAGCGACGTACTCGCCGACCTGATACATACCGATGAGGAAGCTGTTGGAGAGGATGTGGAGGACAGCGGATGACTCAGTCCAGACGCGCGTGTCTATGATGGCGCGATGGAAGTAGCCGGGGCTCTGGATGCCCATGCCGCCGCCGTTGGAGAGGGCGCGTTTACGGAAGACCTCAAACTGGCGGGCGGCGTCGAACTCCGCGGTGGAGAGGTAGAGCTTGACCTCGTGATAGCCGTAAGACATCTCCGGCAGCCACTTGCCGACGATGTCGCCGGCCAGGAGCCCCTTCTCGCAGAAGTAGGTGCAGAGCTGGCACATCGACCGCTCGATCTCATCGGGCAGGGGCTCCATGCTGTCCCAGGGGATATCGGTGGCGGGCCGCCAGCGGCGCTGGATCGCCTCTTCGTAGAGGTCAGCGGCGTTGTCTGCCCAGAGATCCGCCTTCTCGTAGATGGAATACCCCATCCCGGGGATACCGGCGATGGGGTGGGCGCCGCGCGGCATCTCCGTCTGGTAGGGCCACTCGTCGGGGACATTAGCGTAGCTGCCGATGTTGATACCACTGACGGTGAGCCCCTTCTTACCGGGGCGGGCGCGAATGCCCCACTCAGTGGGGACGCGCATCCAGCTCAAGTCCAGCACCTGTTCGCCTCTTGCGGCAGCATCGCGCATGCGCTCCTGCTGGGCGATGAAGCGCTCCGCCTGGTCGGGGCGGATGCCGGACTCCATCTGCGTAATCAGCATCTCAGCCTGCGCACCAAGGGCTAGGCCGCGCTTGATCAGCTCCTCCGGCCAGCCGTTCTTGGCCGCCGCTTTCGCAAGCTCTTCGGGGATAGCGATCTCGCCGCCGGCGCGGATACGCTCCTGCTCGGCGATGAACTGCTCCGCCTGCTCGGGGGTAGCTTCGGGCAACTGGATCTGTTGCTTGATGGCCTCCGCGGGAAAGCCCAGCGCCAGGGCGCGGCGCATCAGGTCCAGGGGGATGCCTTTTTCTTTGGCGACTTGCGCCAAGTCTTCGGGAACTTCAGGTGATTCGTCAGCCATGGACGTTACCTCCTATTGGGGGCGATGGCGCCACGGTTAAACCGGGCGCCTTTGCCATTTAGCCACACTAAATGGCCATCGTCAAGAGTATCTTAGCGAGCGCTAAAGTAGCTGTCAGCCTGCGATCTGCAATCGCCCGACCTTCGTTTAGCTTGGGCAGCGCTGAGAGCTAGTTCCTAGGCGGGTCCAGGAAGGCGCGGAACATCGGGTTCATGCGGTCGCGCCGCTCACCCAGGCCGGCCACCTCCAGGCGGTGCATGTACTCGTTGATCTGGCGCTTGCGAATGGCCATGAGCTTTTGGAACCCCTCGTCCACGTGTTTGAGGCCGCCGCCGGCCAGGATGATGATCGCCTCGTCGAAGTAGGGCATGGCGCTGGAGACGTTGACGAGGTCCAGGGACAGCGGGCCCTCTACTTGATCCAGGTAGTGGTGGATCTCCTCGCGGCGCCAGGGCTCGGTCTCAAGGACGTACTTCAGGTGCATGATGCCGAAGCCCAGGTGACGGGACTCGTCCTGGTAGCAGAGGCGGAAGATACGCTTCTCAGCCTCGTTGTAGGAGATGTACTCGCCCATGCGGAACAGGCTCTGGACGAGCCCCTCGAGGAAGATGTGCATGATGGCAGACATCTCGGTGAAGTCCTTGGCGTCAAGGATTATACGCAGGGAGGGCCCTGACTGACCCTCGGAGAGGAGCCCGCCGCCGTTCACCAGGGCGCGCTTGCGGAACACGTCCAGGTGCCGCGCCTCGTCCATGATCTGGGAGAGGAGGAAGAGCTTCGTCTCGTAGTGGGCGGGGTTGATCTTGGGCAGCCACTGGCCGGGGGCGTCACCGGCGATGAACTCGACCTCGGTGAGGAAGGTGCAGAACTGGCACATAGCGCGCTCTATGTCGTCGGGAAGGGGCTTCACCGTCTCCCAGGGGATATCCGTAGCGGAAGACCACTGGCGCTGCACCGCCTCCTCGTACAGGAGGCGGGCGTTCTCCGACCATACGTCCGCCTTGTCCGTATAGTAGAGGCCGGCCCGCGGTGCATCTTTCCGAGGGCTGGCATCGCGCGGTAGGATACTGAAAGTATCCGTGTGCTCGGGCACTTCGCGGCCCTTCTCGATCTCGTCGAACGTCAGGCCGCGACGGCCGGGGTGGACCTTCTCCACCTTGCGGGCGTCATCCGGCTTGAGCCAGCTCAGGTCCAGCTCGGGGACGTCCTCCTCGGTACAAATCTTCTCTAAAACGTCAGCGCTTATAGCCATAACCCGCCCTCCGAATGCAATACGGCTATCGAATCTCTTCCTGGGCAACCGTAGACTATAACGGCGGCAATACCATGTCAAGAGCGTGTCCGGTGAGCGCGCATCAGTAACGCATAACCTCACCAAACGACGGTCGGCGGCCTCCGCCTTGGCTTCTGGCGGCGGAAGGCCCAGACCAGCACCACGCCGCCGACGAAGCCGCCCACGTGGGCCCAGAAGGCGATTCCCTGCGTGACGCCGTCACCGGCGCCGAGCGAGGCGACGCCGCTGAGGAGCTGGAGGAGGAACCAGAAGACGATGAGGAACGCCGCCGGCACAGGGAACGCACCGAAAAACCAGAGCCAGGAGATTACCACGGAGACGGTGGCGCGCGGGTAGAGCACCAGGTAAGCGCCCAGCACGCCCGCTATGGCGCCGCTGGCCCCTACCATCGGGATAACGCTCTCCTGATCGATGAACACCTGGAGGCCGGTTGCGGCGAGCCCGGCCAGGAGGTAGAAGACCAGGTAGCGACCGTGGCCCATGGCGTCCTCCACGTTGTCGCCGAACACCCACAGGAAGAGCATGTTGCCGATGAGGTGGAGCCAGCCGCCGTGGATGAACATGGAGGTGACCACCGTGGACGGCTCCTCAGCGCCGGAGGGGCTCTCCAGCCAGTCTACGAGCTGAACGGGGATGACGCCCCAGTCCAGGAAGAAGTCGTTCACCTCGAAGGCGTTGAGGGAGAGCTCGTAGAGGAAGACGAGGATGGAGGCGACGATGAGGCCCACGTTGACGTAGGGGGTGGTGTGGCGGCGGGTGCTATCGCCGATCGGGATCATACGGTATCAGTTTAGATGTGGCACTCCCCGCTGGGAAGTCAGATTCTTCGCGAAGTCTATCCTGAGCGGGTGTAGGTTCTTCGCTGCGGGCTGAATGACACGGAGCGAAGCCCGAATCCGCTCACCCCTTGCGCCAGGGCGTCTCCGGCTTGCCGGCGGCCTTGTTCACGTAGCGGGCGAGGACGAACAGCAGGTCGGAGAGACGGTTGAGGTAGACGATGAGCTGGCGGTTCACATCCTCCTGACGGGAGAGGCGCACCACGGCCCGCTCGGCGCGGCGGCAGACACCGCGGGCCAGGTGGAGGAGGGCGCCCGCCCGGGTGCCGGAGGGGAGGATGAACGTCCGCAACGGCGGGACCTTAGCGTCGTGCTCGTCGATGAGACGCTCCAGGCCGGCGATCTTACGCTCGGGGTCGATGAACATGCGGCCCCTGTCGGCCTTGGGGCCGGACTCGCTCGCCAGCTCAGCGCCGATGTTGAACAGCTCGTTCTGGATCGACTGGAGGGCGGCAGCGATCCGCTTCTGGCGGAGGAAGGACACGGCGACGCCGAGGGTTGAGTTGAGCTCGTCGACGCTGCCGTAGGCCTCGACGCGGGGATCGTCCTTGGGCACGCGGCGGCCGCCGAACAGCGCCGTCTCGCCCTGATCGCCGGTGCCGGTGTAGAGCTTGGACTTCGTCTGACGCGCCATGGTCAGCGCCTAGTCTACTGCGCGTCGCCGTCCGGGGCCAGCACCGGCCTCCCCGTCACCGGATGCGATAGTACGTGAAGCGAGGTGCCGTAGACCTGTCGCAGCCGCTCACGGGTGAGCACATCGCCTGGGGACCCCTCGGCGACCACGCGACCCTGGTGAAGCATGACCAGGCGATGGCAGAACTGGGCCGCGAGCGTGAGGTCGTGCACAGCGGCCAGGACCGCCTTGCCCTCGTTTCGACACAGCCGCGCCATCAGGCGCAGAGTGGCCGCCTGGTGGCCCACGTCCAGGTGCGCCGTAGGCTCGTCCAAGAGCAGCAGCGGCGTCTCCTGGGCGAGCGCGCGGGCGACGAGGAGACGCTGGCGCTCACCGCCGGAGAGCTCACCGATGCGGCGTTCGGCCAGCTCCCAGCTGTCCGTGGCGAGCATGGCGCGACGGGCAGCGTGGAGGTCGCCCTGACCTTCGCCCTGAAGCAGCTTCAGGTGCGGCGTGCGGCCCATCAGGACCAACTCCAGGGCGGTGAACGCCGGCGGCAGCTGCGGATTCTGGGGGACCACAGCCACCCGCAGGGCAACCTCCTTCGGAGACAGACGGAGGGCATCGTCGCCGTCCAGGCTCACCCCGCCCGCCTGGGGGGCGACGACGCCGCTGACGGCGCGGATGAGGGTGGTCTTGCCGGAGCCGTTGGGCCCTACCAGGCCCAGGAGCTCGCCTACAGGCAGGGAAAGCGAGACGTCGCGCAGCGCCACCCGAGCGCCGTAGGCCACAGTGAGATCGCGCACGTCGAGCGCGGCCTCGCCTCTTTCCTCGGCCAGCGCCCTCACCAGAATGACCCCACACGGGCGCGGCGCAGCAGGTAGAGGAAGAACGGGACGCCGCAGACCGCGGTGATGATGCCCACCGGCACCTCGGAAGGTTGATCCACCGTGCGAGCGGCGATGTCGGCAAGGATGAGGAAGATTGCGCCGAACAGGATCGACATCGGCAGAAGCTGACGGTTGTCGGAGCCCCAGATAAGACGCACCGCGTGAGGCACGATGAGCCCCACGAAGCCGATGGTGCCAGCGACGGCCACGGCGGCGGCCGTGGCCAGGGAGGCCACGCCCAGCAGGAGCAGCTTCACCCGCTCCGGGTCGATGCCGAGCTGGCGGGCCTGTTCCTCGTCCAGGCTGAGGACGTTGAGTATGCGACCGTGGGCCAGGATGACAACGGCGGCGGGCAGGACGTATGGCAGGGTCCAGATGACCTCGCCCCAGGTGGCAGTGTTGAAGCTGCCAAGGACGACCGCGAATACTGAGAGCGTGTGCGTTGTGTCGCGTAGCATGAGGAAGGAAGTAACGGCGGTGGAGAGCGACGCTACGGCCACCCCAGCGAGGATCAGTGTGGTCGCCGGCAGGGTGTTGCCCACACGGGCGACGCTGTAGACGACGACGACGGAGACGACGGCGCCGGCGAAAGCGGCCAGGGGCAGGACGCTGAGGCCGTGCCAGGAGTGGGGCGCCTCGGTGACGATGACGATGGTGGCGCCCAGGGCGGCCCCGGTGGCCACGCCGATGAGATAAGGATCGGCAAGCGGGTTCCGGAACACCCCCTGGTAAGTGGCGCCGGCCATCGCCAGAACGGCGCCCGTCAGCCCCGCCAGCAGCACCCGGGGCAGGCGCACCTCCCAGATGATGTCCCGCCAGAGAAGGGGCAGACTATCCGCCATCTCCACGCCGGGCAGACGGGAGAGGACGATGCGTACCGTGGCGTCCAGGGGTATGCTGGCCGGGCCCACGGCTACGCCCAGGATGACCGCCCCCAGGAGGGCCACAGTCGCCAGGAGGAACCGGGGCCAGGGGAAACGCCCCAAGCCGGCAAGAGCCCCCGCCTCAGGCGGGGCCGGCGGCTCGAGGGCGTCCAGCACCGGAGAACGGCGGAGGACGTTCATGGGAAGAGCTCCGGGTAGAGGTAAGCGGCCAGGGTACGCAACGCCTCCACCAGGCGCGGCCCCGGCCGAGACACGATGTCCGGGTCGACGATGTGGACGCGGCCGTTTTGGACAGCGGAGATGTTGTCCCAGCCGGGGCGGGCCTTGACCGTATCGGGGGTTTCGCCGGCGTCTTCATCTGCCAGGACGATCACCTCCGGGTCGGCCTCGATGATCGCCTCCGCGCTCATTTGGGGAAAGGCCTGACCGGTGGCGTCGGCGATGTTCTCCGCCCCCAAAATATCGTACAGGTCGGCGATGAAGCTGCCTGGGCCGGCGGTGAAGTATGTGTTGTCGATCTCGTGAAAGATCGTCGGCGCGTCGGCCACATCGCCGATCTCCGACCGGATCTCCTCGACCGCCGTCTGCATGTCGGCGACGAGGTCGGTAGCCTCGTCAACCTGGCCGGTAGCTTCGCCCAGGAGTTCGACCTGATCGTACACACCCTCCACGGATTCTGGGGAGGCCAGATTGAGCACAGGTATGTCCAGCCCCTGAAGCGACGACTGGAGGTCGCCCGGATCGAAGAAGATGATCACCAAGTCCGGCTCCAGCTCAGCGATCGCCTCCACGCTGGGGGTGAAGGCGTCCACCTTGGGCAAATCGTTGGCTTCCTGCGGGCAGTCCGAGGTGTTGTCCACAGCGGTCACCTGATCGCCCGCGCCGATGGCGTACAGGATCTCCGTGTGCCCAGCCGAAAGGGAGACGACTCGCTGGGGCGGCGCCTCCAGCGTGACCGTGTTGCCCACGCTATCGCTGATTTCCAGTGGGAAAGCGGAAGCGTCCGGCTCGCCTGCAACGGCCGCAGCGTCGCAGGCGAACACCGCCGTCACGGGTGTGACCAGCGGCTCCTCAACGGCGGAAGGCGTGGGGGTTAGGCCGGGGCTGGAGCCGCCGCCGTTGCAGGCCAGGACCGCCAGGGCGACCACAGCCAAGAGAGCGGGAATAAGGTAGCGAAGCCTCATAACGATTGACCTCCCGAAACTAGTCGGAAGGCAAGGGAACGGGCGGCACGAAAAACCCCTGCCCGCTAAGACAGGGGTGTCGCGTTACCGCTGCAGCCCATGCCTTTCCGCGAAGGCTGGTGACCGACAGGGGCAGGCGACCTGACTCCCCCGGTATCGATGGGACCCGAGGATACAGTTGCGGGACAGCGCCGGCCTCTCACCGGCTTCGCTTTTGACCCCTGCCCCTCGACAGCGAGCGGCCCGCCGCCGAGGGGTCGCGGGGACCCCTGACATACGCTATTCAGTTGTCATACGCACTCTAGCGCGCGGCGAGCGGCTAGTCAAGCGGGGGGGGTCGCGGGTTCGCCCCCGCACGTTGAACCGCCACTGCGGAAAGCATACGATACCCGCGAGACCATCAAACACAAACAAGAGGTAATGATCCTATGGACCTAGGACTGAAGGGGAAAGCAGCCTTGATAGGCGGCTCCAGCAAGGGGATTGGGCGGGCTGTGGCGATCGGGCTGGCGCGGGAGGGCTGCAACGTCGGCATCTGCGCCCGCGACAACGCCGCCCTGGCGGAGACCGCCCTCACCATACGCCGCGAGACGGACGCCGAGGCCTTCTCCCTGGTCTGTAACATGGCTCGCTATGAAGACATCAAACGGGTGGTGCAGGAGACGGCGAACGCCTTTGGACGGCTGGACATCGTCGTGAACAACGCCGGCGGGCCCCGTACCGGTACCTTCGACGAGATGGACGAGACGGACTGGCTAAACGCGATCAACCAGAACTTGATGTCGGCCATCCGTACCACGCGGGAGGCGCTGCCGCACTTGCGGCGCTCCGGGGGCGGCCGCGTCATCAACATCACCTCCATAGCCGTTAAGCAGCCCATAGACCGGCTGATCCTCTCCAACACGGCGCGCCTGGGGGTGATCGGCATGGCGAAGACGCTGTCGCGGGAGCTGGCGCCGGAAGGGATCACTGTGAACAACGTCTGCCCCGGCAACATCGCCACGGAGCGGCTGATATCGCTCATCGAGGAGCGTGCCCAGCAGGAGGGGTTGAAGATGGAGGAGGCGATAGAGATCGAGGAGCGACGGGTGCCGATGGGGCATCTGGGAGACCCCGAATCCGTGGCCAACCTGGTGGTGTTCCTCGCCTCCGCTAAGGCCCACTACATCACGGGCACGACGATCCAGGTGGACGGCGGCAGCACTACCGCGGTGTTCTAGGCCAGGGGCCTGTCACTCCGCCTTAGGCCCGTCCCTGGAAGGAAGGATCGTCCTCGTCCAGCCACTGGTTGGCGATCCAGTGGTTATTGCCGAACCAGGGGAACGTGTAGCGGTTCTTGTAGTAGGGCCAGGAAACCCCCGCAGTGATGAGCGTCGCGAAGTCCAGGCGGGCATAGGCTGCCGTGTCGGGCTTCAACTCCAGGGGCCCGCTCCCATCCGGCTTTACACCCAGAAGGTAGCGCTGGATCTGATAACCGATCTCCCGCCTCGCGTCTTCATTGAACTCCGCCCTCTGCGCGTCCAGAAGTGCGTCTAGCGCGGGATCGCTCAATCCGAACGAGTTCTTAGGGCCGCCGGTGTGGAAGTAGGGGTAGACCCAGTCGTCCAGGTCAATCCAGCCGTTATCGAAAGCCCAGGTGGCGACCATCTGGTCGCACCCCTTGAGGAAGCCTTCGGCTATCTGGGGATAGGCTCGGATCACCTGCTTCTTGACGTTGGCGCCAAGGTCCCGGCGCAACCCCTCTATGAAGCTGGGAGCGAAGTCCGGGATGTACGACGGCTGGTCGGCAAAAGTGAACTCGATCTCAGGGCTTCCCGCCTCATCATACAGCTGGCGCGCTAGAGCCAGGTCCTCTTCCCGCTCCGCCAGGCCGGGCCGGTATCCGGGGATCGTTCTCAGCTCTTCCAGAGGCAGGGCCCACTTTGAGATGGCTGGCCCCACGGGAGCTGTCAACGCCGCCTCACCAGCCCAGATGAAGTCAATCACCTGCTGGCGGTCGGCCGCCAGGCCGATCGCCTTGCGCAGGCGCGGGTCGCCCCATAGGGGGCAGGGCGCCCCCGTCTCATTATCGAAAATCTTGAAGCGGCTGTTCACCCAGCCGGAGACGGTCTCCCGCAGGAGCTCCAGCTCCGGCTTCTCATCCTTGATGTCGAACACCCACTGGGGATCGCCCGCTCCTCCGGCGACGTCGAGCTCCTTTCCCCGGAAGAGGGATTCGAGGCTGGCGTTATCGACGATGAAGAATGAGGTGTAGGCGTCCAGGAAGGGCCGCGCCAACTCCGGCTGGTCCCACCCGAACCATTCGGGGTTCCGGTATATAGTGATCTCCTGAAGGGACTTCAGGCTGCCCCAGATAAACGGTCCGGTGCCGATCATCCGGCCCTGCGGCCCAGACCGCGGAAACTCCAGGGCGTCGCGCTCCTCGTCCACCACCTCGCGGGGGACGATGAAGGCGTTGGTGTCCGCTAGAAAGTGCAGCAAGGGTGATATGGGCTTGGACGTGGTTATCTTGACCGTGTAGTCATCTATCTTCTCGATCTTCTCCATCGTCTGGTACTGGCTGCTACGGTAGTACAGAGTGAAGCGGGGGCTGGACTCGTTCTTCTGCCTCTCGAAGCTCCACACCACGTCATCCGCAGTCAGCTCGCGACCGGGGAGGCCGGGGAACTTAGAGGCGGCATCCTTGATCTCCACCTTACCGCGCAGGTCCGGAGGCAGGCTGGCGGGGTCATGAAACTTGACGCCGCGGCGCAGCTTGATGATGTACTCCGTGGGCGCGCCTGGGTCGCCGATCACCTCCGGCATCGCCTCCGCCAGGTCCGGCTCCATGAGCTGTTCGCTGTGCGATACGTACCTGTAGAGCTTACTGAACACCGCCGAGTGACCGCTGTAGATGGGGCCGAACTGGGTCTGATGGGGGTCGAAGGTATCCAGCACCAGCGCGTCGAAACCGGCGAACCGCAGGGTTCCGCCGGTCGTCCCCGGCGCCTCAAACGGACGGCGAGCGTCATGGATGGGGATGTCAGATGCACGGAACCCATCGGGACCGCCACCATCGCCCGTGGCCGGGGTGGAGCCGACACTGGGCCCGCTGGTTGTCGTTCCCCCACCACCGCACCCGACGACAGCGGCCGTAGCCAGGCCGGTGCCGCCTACGATCGCTCCGCCCAGCAACCTACGCCGGCTTATCCGCCCCCGCCAAAAGTTTTTCCAGTAGCTGGACTCCGCCATACCCGTCTCCTTCTCGGCCTAGCTCAGCCGCAATCCGCTAGCCGTCATTATGAATGGAATTAGCCAACGCGCAAGCGCGGGTCAAGTACATCTCTCAGAGCATCGCCGGCGAGATTGAAACCTAGCACGGAGAAGACGATAGCGCCGCCGGCGGCCAGCGTATGATACCCTTCCGGATCCGGCGGCAGGAATGAACGCGTGACGCTCAGCATGATGCCCCAGGAGGGGTCCTGAGGCACGCGCTGGGGAGCGATGAAAGAGATAGCGGCCTCCGCCAGGATCACCGCGCCGAGACCGATAGATATTATTATTATGATGGGCGCCATGATGTTGGGTAGGATGTGAAACACCATGGTTCGAAGGTCAGTGGCGCCAAGGACACGAGCGGCCTCGACGTAAGGCTGCTCACGCGTGGACAGCACTACTCCCCTCACGATACGCTGCACACTCGTTACGCCGACGAACCCCAGCCCCAGGGCGAGAATCGTTAAATCCGGATTGAACAGAGAGATCAGGAGGATCAATATAAGCAACGCCGGGAACGCCTGAAAAGAGTCCATTAGCCGCTGGATCATAGTATCGAACCAGCCGCGGAAGTAGGCGGAGAGGACGCCCACGGTGGTGCCCACGATGGTGGCGAAGGCGAGCGCCCAGATGCCGATAAACAGGGAGCGCCGGGCCGCGAACACCATGCGGGAGTAGGTATCGCGGCCGCCGCGGTCCGTGCCCAGCCAGTGATCAGCGCTGGGATTGAAGTACTGGGCGATGCGACCGGTCTCGACATCGCGGAAGATCGTCTCGGCATCGTAGCGCGCCAGCCAGGGCTGCCCCAGCTCGAATCCCAGCGGCCGGGAAGGGAGTGCGGGAGTCCCAAACTCCGCCTTGGGAGTGCCCAGCGTCATCGCCAGCATCACCAGGACGAGGAGCACCCCGAAGGCGCCAAGCGGCTTGCGTCGAATGAACTTCCAGATATTGGAAGCGGCGTTCGGCCGCTTGGGGAGCGTCCACTCGTCAGGTGCGGCCAGCACCGCGGGCTGAGCTTGTTGGTCTTCAGCCTGCACGATTCTACCCTCTACCCGTAGCGAATCCTGGGGTCGAGCCAAGCGTAAGTGATGTCCACGATCAGGTTGGTGAATACCAGTATCGTCGCCACCACCAGCACCACCCCCTGTATCACAGGGTAGTCGAACTGGCCGATAGCGTTGACCACCCACAGGCCGATACCCGGAATGACGAAGATCGTCTCCAGGATTACGTTTGCGCTAACGATAGTTCCCAGAAGGAGGCCGACCACGGTAAGGACAGGGATCAGAGCGTTCTTCAGGGCGTGCCTCATGATGACGACCCTCTCTCTTAGCCCCTTGGCCCAGGCGGTGCGGACGTAGTCCTGGCGCATCACCTCCAACATCTGGGAGCGCAGAAAACGCATGATTATGGCGCCGGTACCCAGGCCGCCGATGATCGCCGGCATGGCCATGATCTGAAGGTTGGTCCACACGTCTACAGGTTTGTCCGTTCCGAAAGGCGGAAACCCTACGAGATCGCGGTAGGTGGTCAGCGGCGGTGTGTACCCCAACTCGCGCGAGGTAAGCAACAGCACGAACACACCCAGCACGAACACCGGTATCCCCAGTAGGGCGATCGCCACGAAACGGAGGATGTAGTCGATCGCTGAGTCCTGCCGTATGGCGGAGATTATGCCGATGGGCACCGCCACCAGCAAGGCGATTATGATCTGGAGAATTCCTAGCTCAAGGGAGGGACCGATCCGATCGCCGATCTCACTTAGCACATCCTCCTTGGCCTGAAACGATTCGCCGAAGTCCAGTTGGGCAAGATTCCAGAGGTACGTCCCGTACTGCTCGAAGATCGAACCGTCCAGGCCAAGGTCCTTGCGCACAAGGTCTCTGGCCGCCCATGTTCTCTCCCCGACCTCCTCCATCTTGATGCCAGGGTGAACCTTCTCCCAGACCCCTTCGGGATAGGAATTCTCCATGGCCTCGAAGCTCCCGAAAACCTCGACGACGGCGTAGTTGTGATGCACCTCGGTGCCGCTGGGCGACCGAACGCCGTACAAATACCAGCCGAGGATCTTGCCGGCGTTCACGAAGGCGGGGCGGGCGGCGATACGGCGCGCGTCCTCGGGCTGATGGCTCACCATCACCACGGTAAGCCCCGCCGCCGCGCGCAAGCCGGCGATAAGGTTGATTACAAGTTCGCCACCACCAGCGCCTGTTATTTCGTGGCGGTCGGTCTTGCCCCAGTCCTCGGGATAGCGTCGCTCGAGGTACTCCAGTGGCTTCGATTCTTTGAAGGCCCGGCGTTCCATCTTGCCCCGTGCGACCATTTCAGCGGTCTTTACAGTATCACAAAAATCACAATATTCGCCCTGCTGGGCAGCTTCGCCCTTAATCATCCAACGGCGGAACGTCCAAGGCGGACCACATCACGACAGGCGGGCACGGCAGCTCCCACGGTTCCTTCGGATGTTGCTCAACTTTCTTGTCTTGGAACGCACTCCCATCAGGATTTCATCGCCCAGCCGGAAATACCCTAATGGGACAGTATGGGGAAAGCCGTCGGGACCAATGGTGCTCAACGTAATCCAGCCAGGTTTGCTGTCCAGAAATTCGTGGGCTTCTTGCCGGGTTAATTGGCGAGGCATCCATATCACTCCTGGTTTGAGCCTTCGGGTCGGTGGTGTCCTGGCGCCGTAGGCCAGGAGTGAACGCCCCGCCTGAAAAGTGTCTCGCTAGTTCAGCTAAACTTGGGTAGAGACTACCAGGTCGGGGGAA
>JADFRV010000197.1 GCA_022561095.1 Chloroflexota bacterium
TCGTCCAGTGGCCCACCACCACGTTTCTGCAGATGGGGGCCGTGGCCGCTCTGGAGCCGGACTATAAGCAGCAGTTGGGGCTGGAGCAGAAGGCCGGCGAATAAACGCAGGCCTACCTCTTGACCGGGGGGCGTAGCGTTAGCTATTCTTACGTTCGCGTAAAAGTGAAGGCATTCTGGAAAAGGAGCGTATCTTGAAGTTCGGTGTACAGGCTACTCAGGCAGGGGTTTCCTGGGACGAGTTGCAATCGCTATGGCAGGAGCTGGACGGCGACTCTAACTTCGATCACCTCTGGCTGATGGACCACTTCGTGACCGGCATGGGCGCCGCCATGGGCTCCGAAGGCCCGTGCATGGAGGGCTGGACGGCCCTCGCCGCGCTGGCCCAGGCCACATCACGTGTTCGACTGGGGATCATGGTCACGGGCAACACCTATCGTCACCCGGCTGTGCTGGCCAAGATGGCGACGACGGTCGACCATATCTCCGGCGGCCGCCTGGAGTTCGGCCTCGGCGGCGCCTGGCACACCTACGAGCACGGGGCGTTCGCCATCCCCTTCCACACCACAAGGGAGAGGCTGGAGCGGCTGGACGAGGCGGCGCAGGTGATCAAGCTGCTGTGGACCCAGGACCGGCCAACGTTCCAGGGCCGCTACTACCAGCTGGACCAGCCGCCGTACAACCCGCCCAACGTGCAGCAGCCGCACCCGCCCATCCTTATCGGCGGCGGCGGCGAGAAGCGCACGCTGCGCACCGTCGCCAAGTACGCCGACGCCACCAACGTCTCAGGCACGCCGGAGGAGGTGCGGCACAAGTACGAGGTCCTGGAGCGGCACTGCAAGGATGTCGGCCGGGACTTCAGCGAGATCCGGCGCACGATCCAGCTGCTGCTGTTCCTGAACGACGACCCCGCCTTCCAGCAGCGCGTCGTCCAGGGGATCGTCTCCTTCCGTGGTGGCAGCGAGGAGGATGCCCGACGCTCTGTCCTCATGGGCTCTGTGGAGGACGTGAAGGTGAGCGTCCAGGCGTTCGCCGATGCGGGGGTCCAGGAGATCATCGTGGCCCAGTTCCCCCGCTTCCACCGGGAGAGCCTCCTCCGCTTCTCGCGGGAGGTCGTCCCGGCGTTCAGGTAGATAGATGACGCGAGTCCTGGTCACGGGCGGCACCGGCGTCCTCGGCAGTGAGCTCGTGCCCCGGTTCCTGGACGCGGGCTACACGGTGCGGGTGATGAGCCGCCGAGGCCACCCGCCCGATGTCGATCCTGGGATCGAGTGGGCGCAGGCGGAGTTGCAGACCGGCGCGGGGCTGGCCGAGGCCGTAGCGGGCGCCGACGTCATCGTCCACGCCGCCTCCAGCCCGTTTCGCCGCACGGAGGCGGTCGATGTGGGCGGCACGGAGCGCCTGCTCGAGGCCGCACGCAAGGCAGGCGTCTCACACTTCTTCTACATCTCCATCGTAGGTATAGACCGGATTCCGCTCGGCTACTACAAGCGCAAGCTCGCAGCGGAGGCCCGCATCGAGCAGGGGGGCGTGCCCTGGTCGATCCTTAGGGCTACGCAGTTCCACACCCTAATCGACATGCAGCTGCGGGCGCTGCTTCGCTTCCCGATCGGCCTGGCGCCTAGCGACTTCCGCTTTCAGCCAATCGACCCCGGGGAGCTGGCGGACCGTGTGCTGGAGTACGCGGCGGGGGGCGCGGCCGGTCGCCTGCCCGACCTCGGCGGCCCCGAGGTGAGAACCCTGGGGGAGTTGGCACGGACGTGGGCGGAGATACGCGGGCTGCGCCGCCGCGTCATCCGCCTGCCGCTGCCGGGGAAGATCGCGGCCGGGTTCCGCCAGGGGCTCAACACCACGCCGGAGGGCAAGTACGGTCAGGGGACCTGGGCGGACTGGCTGCGGAGAAGGTACGGCTCGGGTGACGCGAGGAGCAAGTGAGTAAGGAGGTCTCACCGCCATGACGCAACAAGGAGTGCTAACTAAAGCGGAGCTGCTGGAGGAGCTGAGGTCCAGCCAACGGGACCTCCTCGACAGGCTGGGCGCGCTACCCGAAGAACAGTTAGAGCAGGGGCGCTACGAGGGCGGCTGGAACGCCCGCCAGATTCTCGCCCATGTCGCGTCTATCGAGTGGACGTATCCCCGGCTCATCGATGTCGCCCGGCAGGGCGCGCCGGAAGGAAGCCCAAAGTCGATGCAGGCGCAGGCCGCGCGGGGTGGTATTGGCTCTTATAACGAGCGCCAGGTCGAAAAGCGGGCGCAGGCGTCCGTCGCGGAGCTGCTGGCGGAGTTTCAGAAGAACCGCGACGCCACCATCGAAGCCGTCCAGCAGGCGGACGAAGCGCTCCTCCAAGTGCATATCCGCTCGGCGGGCGGTATCCCAGGGCCACTTGGCAGGGTGATCTACTTCGTCGCCGTGGTGCACGTGGCGGGCCACGTGAACGACATTGTCGGGTCCTGAACGGCGCTCGCTCCTGAAAGGAGGCGGTCAGGTGACCTGGGTGGACTGGGTTGCGCGTAAAGTACGGCTCCGGCCCGCGGGCCTAGTCCCCGCTGTACTGCGGGTAGCGAGCCCGGTACCCCAGCAGCCTGGCGAGCGGTGCGAGGACCGTCATGCCCGCTCTCTGAAGGGGGATTGGAGGCCCTGCCAGGAAGAGGTCATACTCACGGGCTAGGAGCGCGCCGTGCAACGGGTTGGGCATGCCCTTATTATTCGTTTTCCCATCTCGAGCCAGTCCGAATAGCGTCTCCAGAGCGGTCTCCACGCTCAATGCGGGCCGCACTTCCATGAGGAGGTGGGCCTCGTCATCCGTATCGTTCCACAACGTATGCGGAATGGCTGGCGGAAGAACCGCAGCCTGACCGGCGCTGAGATCTTCTTCCTCCCCGCCCAGCCGGTAGCGTACCAAGCCTGAGGTGACCTCGACACGCTCCTCCTGTCGCGAGTGGATGTGCTCTGCCGGCACGAAACCGTGGGGCTTGAGGAGCAGCTCGAACTGCAACAGCTCACCGTTCGTGTCCCGTGCGGTCTTCCGGAAGACTATTCGCTCGCCCGTCACCGGGTTCTCGATCACGTCGCCTGGCTTGGCCATGGCATACCTCCATCTTCGATGTCGAGAGCATACAGCGCTCCTCTCTCCGCTGTCCATCTGTGATAATCTGTGGCCGATATGGCCGAGCCAAAAGTCTTTACCGACACCCGTGACCGCGCCTTCGTGGTCACGATCAACCGGCCCGACGTCCGCAACTGCGTGGACGGCGAGACGGCGGCGCTTCTGTTCGAGGCGGTGGAGACGTTCCGCGCCGACGACTCCCTGGACGCGCTCATCCTCACCGGGGCGGGCGATGTCGCCTTCTGCGCCGGCGCCGACCTCAAGGGCAGCGCCAGCCTGATGGCGCGGCCGGGCGCGCAGGAGTCCGGGCCGATGGGCTTCTCCCGCATCACCAACCTTGAGAAGCCGACCATCGCCGCCGTGAACGGCTACTGCCTGGCCGGCGGTCTGGAGCTGGCCTGCTGGTGCGACTTCCGCATCGCGGATGAGACGTCGCAGTTCGGGGTGCTGAACCGTCGCTGGGGCGTGCCCCTGGTCGACGGCGGCACGCAACGGCTGCCGCGCATCGTCGGCATGGGGAACGCCCTGTACCTGGTAGAGACCGGCGTCATGATAAACGCCCAACAGGCGCTGCGCATGGGGCTGGTGCAGGAGGTGGTGGCCAAGGGGACGGCCCTGGAGCGGGCGCTAGAGTTGGCGAAGGCGATATCGAGCTACCCGCAGCTCAGCCTGCGCAACGACCGTCGCGCCGCCATCGAGGGGTTCTCGCTCACCCTGCCGGAAGGGCTGGAGCTGGAGCGCCGCGTCCACCTGCCGAGCCTGAGCGACCCGGCGATGGCGGAGGGGCTCCGGCGCTACGCTGCCGGCGACCGGCCCGCGCCGCC
>JADFRV010000198.1 GCA_022561095.1 Chloroflexota bacterium
GAGTAGCTGAGGCCGTTGAGGCGCGCGGCGGCGTTGATGCGCGCTATCCACAGACGACGGAAGTCGCCCTTGCGGTCGCGCCGGTGCTCATAGGCGTACTGGAGCGCGTGCATGACCGATTCATTGGCCTGTTTGAACAGGCTGTGCCGCCCGGCGCGGTGCCCTTTGGCCTGCGCTATTACTTTCTTGCGGCGGCGCCTGGCGACGACGCCACTCCTTGCTCTTGGCAACGTGCTCTCTCCTACGTTCGGTAGGGCATCAGCTTGCGGATGCGCTTCGCCTCGGCTTTGGGGACGCCCAGCTTCTGGCTGAATAGCCGTTTGGTTGCGGGCCGCTTCTTGCGGCGGAAGTTGTTGATGTGGTGCTTGCGATGCGTAATCTTGCCGCCGCCGCTGACGTAGAAGCGGCGCTTGGCGCCGGAATGCGTCTTTATCTTGTACTTAGCCAACGTGCTCCTCCACCGGAGCTTCCTTCGCCTCTTTCTCCTTAGGCGTAACTGCCTTCTTGGCCGGCGTCAGAATTACGCTGAGGAACCGTCCCTCCATGGCAGGAGGCCTTTCCATCACCGCCGTCTCTTTCAAGCTATCCAGCGCTCTCTGCAGCACCTCGCGGCCGATCTCCGGGTGAGACATCTCCCGGCCGCGAAACATGATCGCCAGCTTAACTTTGTCCCCCTCGCCGAGAAGCCGCCCGACCAGCAACACCTTGCGCTCCATATCTGCCTTGCCGATCCTTGGGCGCATGCGCACCTCATGGATCATGCCGCCTCTCTGGTGCTTGCGCGCGTCTCGTTCCCGCTTCGCCTGCTGGTACTTGTACTTACCGTAGTCAAGCACTCGGCAGACCGGGGGAGAGCCGTTCGGGTCGACCTCCACCAAGTCGAGGCCGCTCTCTCTGGCGATGCCCAGGGCTTCTTGGAGGGGAATGACCCCGTGGTTCTCGTCGTTCGCCCCAATGAGACGGACCTCTTTGGTCCGGATCCAGTTGTTGATCCGAAGTTGTCGGACTATACTTGTCCCCTCTCAAACGGTATCCGAGCCACGATTACTGGCCAATATAGCACACTAGGGTATATCCTTCAACGCTACTCCAGAACCAGAGGCGACGTCCCCGGTTCTACGCGTTGCCCCTCCTTCACATAGACCTCGCGCACGTGCTTCAGCCTGGCGGCACGCCCAACTTCCCCTACAGCAACTCCGCGACTGCGGGGGCGCTACCCCCTCTCCACCACCTCGCCCTGCATCCGCGCGATAAGCTCATCCAGCTTCATCGCGCCCAGGTCCTCGCCGCTGCGCAGGCGCACCGCCGCCGCTTCCGCCTCCGCCTCGCGGTCTCCCACCACCAGCATGTAGGGCACCTTCTGGAGCTGCGCGTCGCGGATCTTCGCCTGCATGCGCTCGGAACGGGTGTCCACCTCCACGCGCAGCTCGGCCTGCCGCAGGGCGTCGGCCACTGTGTTCGCGTACTCGATGTGCCGGTCGGCTATCGGTATGACCACCGCCTGCACCGGCGCCAGCCACATCGGGAACGCTCCTCCGTAGTGCTCGATGAGGACGCCGAAGAAGCGCTCCATCGATCCCAGCAGCGCCCGGTGCACCATGTAGGGCCGGTGCTCGCGCCCGTCCGCGCCGATGTAGGTGATGTCGAACTGCTGCGGCAGGTTGAAGTCGAACTGGATCGTCGTGCACTGCCACTCGCGCCCCAGGTTGTCCAGGAGCTTGGCGTCGATCTTGGGCCCGTAGAACACGGCGCCGCCCTCGTCTACATCGTGGGGAAGGCCGCGGTCCCGGATCGCCTCCCGCAGGACGTTGGTCGCCATCTCCCAGTCCTCCAGTGAGCCCGCGTACTTCCCCTCCGGAGAGCGAGTGGAGAGATAGAGGTGAAACTCCTGGAAGCCGAAGGCGCGGAAGAAGAGCTGCATGAAGTCCACGCAGCGCTCCATCTCCTCCTTGACCTGGTCCGGCCGGCAGAAGATGTGGGCGTCGTCCTGGGTGAAGCCGCGCACCCGCATCAGCCCGTGCAGGACGCCGGAGCGCTCATAGCGATAGACCGTGCCCAGCTCCGCCAGGCGCATCGGCAGATCGCGGTAGCTGCGCAGGCCACTCTTGTACATCTGGATATGGAACGGGCAGTTCATCGGCTTGATGTAGTAGTCCTGGCCGTCCACGTCCATGGGCGAGTACATGCTCTCCTTGTAGAAGTCCAGGTGGCCGCTGGTCTCCCACAGGCTGGAGCGCCCGATGTGGGGCGAGTAGACAAGCTCGTAGCCCTGCTTATAGTGCTCCTGTCGCCAGAAATCCTCGATGATGGTGCGCACGCGGCCGCCCTTCGGGTGCCAGTAGACCAGCCCCGGCCCGTACTCCTCGTGAATGGAGTACAAGTCCAGCTCTCGTCCCAGGCGGCGGTGGTCTCGCCGGAACGCCTCATCGATCTGCTCGAGGTGGCCCTGGAGCTCTTCCTCCGTCTCGAACAGAGCGCCGTATATGCGCTGGAGCATCGGGTTGCGCTCGTGCCCTCGCCAGTAAGCCCCGGCGATGCTCATCAGCTTGAACGCTTGTACCTGCCCCGTGCGCTCCACGTGCGGCCCCTGGCAGAGATCGACGAACTTATCGTGCTTGTACAGGCTCATCGTCTCGTCCGCGATCTCGTCGATCAGCTCCAGCTTGTACGGCTGCTCCGCGAACAGCTTTCGCGCCTCGTCTTTGGATACCTCCTCGCGCACGAACGGCACGTCGGACTTCACCCTCCGGCGCATCTTCTCCTCGATGACCGGCAGGTCGTCGGGGGTCAGGGTCCGCGGCAAGCCGAAGTCGTAGTAGAAGCCGGTATCGATGGGCGGGCCGATGCCGATCTTGGCGTCAGGGAACATCTCCAGCACGGCCTCGGCCATGATGTGGGCGGCGGAGTGTCGCAGCCGCTCCAGCCGTTCGTCCTTGGACATCGCTTCAAACTTCTCCGTCATCGCTATCCTCCATCTCCCGCAGCCGCTTGAGCAGCCGCCACTGCACCACGAACAGCCCTATAGCCACCAGCGCCAGCAGGACCATCGCCGCCAGCAGCCCCCACCTCCCCTCAGCCACAGCCAGCACGCCGAATAGCACTGCCAGCGCCAGCATACTCAGCGGCGCCACCCACAGCCATAGCCGTATCAACCGCATCCCCGGTCCGTCGTTTCCTGCTCGTCGTTCCATCCGCTATTCCCTCAAGACAACGCCCCCCGACCCGTGGGACGGGGGGCGCTCCGTGGTTCCACCCACTTTTCCCCGATGGCTATGCGCTCATCGGAGCTCTTTAGGCCGCTAACGGGTGCCTCCGGGGCCGCCTACTGTCCCCGCTATTGGGGGGTTCGGGGCCGGCTCGCGGGGGGTTTTCGCCGCGGTAGCGGGCTGGCGCGCTCTCAGCCCTGCCTACCGGCAGGCAGGCTGGGCTCGCCCTCTCTGTCGCCTTGCCGCCGCTAATCGTCCCGGTCATCGCCTTTACGGTTATCTATCGAGGCAATCGTAACAACGCCCCCAAGACACGTCAACAACATCTCGACAGTTCCGAAAAACGGACGCAAGTCGTACAATGTGGACGGTTGCGATTCGTGGGCGATTAGCTCAGCTGGTTAGAGCGCAGCGTTGACATCGCTGAGGTCGGAGGTTCGAGTCCCCCATCGCCCACCACTTCCGGCGCCGGAATGGATGCGGTGCCCCTGGCAGTTATCTGAATGCAGTTTTGTTGCGGCGCAAGGTAGCTCGTGATATACTTCGCAAACCTGGGCCCTGACGAGGGTCGCGGGCCGCTAGCTCAACTGGCAGAGCAGCTGACTCTTAATCAGCAGGTTCCGGGTTCGAGTCCCGGGCGGCCCCCCAGACTATGTGCGAAATCGTGAAACAAATCGGGGCAGTGTCGGAACTGGTAGA